>QMOE01000018.1 GCA_003648125.1 Chloroflexota bacterium | reverse complement strand
TGGCCTCGGCTGTCTGTGCCACCGGCGCTGTGCTGGTGCTTTACGCCCTCCTGCTGCGCTTGACCTCCCGCTGGCTGCCGGCCCTCGTGACCGCGCTGGCCTTTGCCTTCTCTGCCACCTTTTGGTCTCAGGCGGTCGTCGCTGAGGTCTATACTCTGCACAACCTGTTCGTGATGGTCATCCTCTGGCTCCTGCTGGCACACAAGACCTCGGAGGTCTCTAAAAAACCTGCGAGGTCTGCCGCCCACCGTTGGCAGGCTACACTCTTTCTGCTCGGCCTGAGCTTTACCAATCACCTGACGACGGCGCTGCTGCTCCCAGCCGTGGCACTGGCCCTGCTCTGGGATCGTCCCCGGCTGCGGCTCCGTGACTGGCTGATCGCCGGGGGCCTCTTGCTCCTGGGTCTGTCCGTCTACCTGTTCATCCCCCTACGCTGGCCGGCGCTGAATCACGGCGCACGGATGGGCCTGCGCCAGTTCGCCGCCTACGTCACCGGCGGCCAATTCCACGGAGCCTTGCAACTAAGCGGCTGGCGCGACTCCACCCGCTGGGCCATCGTCGGCCGGTTGATGCAGCAGCCCTTTGGCTGGGTCGGCCTGGGGCTGGCGGGGATGGGCGTGGTGGAACTGGCGGCTCGGCAGAGACGGGCACTGGCGCTGACCAGCGTAACCTTCCTGACCTTTGCGTTCTACGGCCTCGTCTACTACGTCCCCGACATCTCTGTCTTCCTGCTCCCCGCCCACCTGATACTCGCGCTCTGGATCGGTATCGGCATCGCTCTTCTGGCCCGCCTCGCTTCACGGTTCATCCCATGCGTCACTCTCCTCACTCTGCTTCCTCTCAGCCTCATCTGGGCTAACCTGCCCCTGGTGGATCAAAGCCACAACCAGGGAAACTATGCCTGGGGTCAATACGTGTTGAGCCTGCCGCTCGCAAAAGACAGTGCGGTACTGGCCGACCCAGAAAAGTTCGCTCCGCTCTATTACCTGCAACAGATCAAAGGGGTGCGGTCTGATCTCGACTTGATATTGCTGGGCAGCGAGGAGCTATATCAAACGGAACTGGCGGCGCGGCTGGGAACCGAGCAGACGGTCTACCTGGCGCGCTACCTGCCGCACCTGGAAGGGCTGTACCTGCGCTCGGTTGGGCCGGTGGTACAAGTGAGCAAGTCTGCCAGCCTGCAAGTGTACGAGAATGCAAGTGCCGCTTACCCCGTGAGCTTTGGAGGGGAGATTCAGTTATTGGACGCCGAGGTGATCCGTGACCCGCTGGGGCGGGCCATACACCACCTGACGCTCTACTGGCAAGCCGAGACGGAGACGCGCGGCGACCTGGTCGTCCGCCTGCGATTGATGGATGGAGAAAACCGCGCGCGTTGGGAGAGCGAGGAAGCGCGCCCCGTCAGCGGCCTGTATCCCACCAACGCATGGCCCACGGACGCAATAATCAGCGACTATCACGAAATTGCCCCCCCACCCTGGCTGCCGCGCGGGGAATACACACTCCAGGTGGGCCTTTTCCCTCCCTTTAGCGATGCGGGCCTGACGACCAGCGGCGGCGCCACACCGTGGCTGTCCCTGGGCGCGCTGACGGTTGATCCACCGTCTGACCCACCGCCTCTGCCGCGCAAGAGCCGCTATCTCTTTGCCAGCGGCGCGTGGCTAACGGGCTATAACCTGTCCAATGAATCCTTCGCCGGCACACCGTTCACAACCGATCTCTCCTGGCGTAGAGTCGAGGAAAATGAAGAGATACGCCTGACCTGGGCGGACTCGCGCGGGCAAAAAGTGAAAACTGACATCTTCCCCCTCACCACCGGCGCACTGCGTAGCCGTCACACCATCACCGCGCCTCAAACCGCCGGCAGCTACACACTGCGCGTAGGATTGACCAATAAAAGCGCCCGCTGCAACTGGTTGGCCCTCCCGACCGACGACTGCCCGCTCGCCACAATCGAGGTGACACCGGCGCAGGAGGGGCTGACGAACTTTGCCAACCTGATGCTCCTGGTGGACGCCGAAATTAGCCGGGCCACAGCACACCCAGGCGAGATCATCCCTATTACGCTACACTGGCGGGCGTTGCGGACGATGGACGAGGACTATACCGCCTTCGTCCACCTGCTGGGGCCAGATGGGCAGCTACACGGTCAGGTTGACGCATGGCCGGTGCAGGGGAGCTACCCCACCAGCCAGTGGGCCTCCGGCGAAAAAGTTTCCGACCCCTACCAGGTGCAGTTGACCCCCGACGGGCCAGCCGGCCGCTACCGGGTCGAGGTCGGCTGGTACCTGCTGGCGACGATGCAACGCTTGCAAACCATAGATGCAAACGGCCGGCCAACCGGCGACTCTTTCATCGCCGGGGAATTTGACGTCAGCGATTAGCAAAAGCCCGGCTCTTGGGAAAAACCCGGTTTCTGTGCTATAATCTCACTGAACTGTCCGGGAGGACACGTGTGAACACAGATGGAATCACCATCAAAGGCATCCGCCAGGGATTGCTCATCATCCTGGGAGAAGGCGACTGGAGCACCGAACTAGAGACACTGAAAACGCGCCTCGGCGCCAGCCCCTCTTTCTTCAGCGGCGGCCGCGTTGCCCTCGACGTTGGGACGCGGGAGTTGGAGCGGGCTGAAATCGAGCAAGCGTGGACCCTGCTGGCCCACCACCAGGTCGAATTGTGGGCCCTGGTCTGCACGGCCCCGGCCACAGAAAAAGCCGCCCAAGAGATGGGGCTGGTGATCGAGCTTTTGCCATCCGCCCCCCAAGCGCCAGAAGCTGCGCATCAGAAAGAAGAGCTACCACCCAGCGAGGGGCTAGTCGTGCGGCGCACACTTCGCTCCGGACAGAGCCTGCGCCATCCCGGTCACATCGTGGTCATCGGCGACGTCAACCCCGGAGCAGAAGTGGTGGCCGGCGGCGACATCGTAGTGTGGGGGAGAGTGCGCGGGATAGTGCATGCTGGGGCATTGGGAAACGAGCAAGCCGTGATTTGCGGCCTCGACCTGGCCCCGACGCAACTTCGCATCGCCGGGTACATCGCCCGCTCGCCGGAGGAGAAACAGCAGGAACCAGAGATGGCATCGGTGCGCGAGGGGAAAATAATAGCCGTGCCCTGGTACGGCAAATAGTAGACCGAAACAGGCGGGGGGGAGGAGAGCAAATAGTGGCACAAGTGCTCACAATTACTTCTGGCAAAGGCGGGGTAGGCAAAACGACCCTCACTGCCAACTTGGGCGTCGCACTGGCAGTGCAGGGGCAGCGCGTGGTCATCATCGACGCCGACGTTGGCCTGCGCAACCTGGACGTGATGATGGGTCTGGAAAACCGCATCGTCTACGATCTGGTGGACGTGATCGAAGGGCGTTGCCGGCTGCGCCAGGCAATGGTGCGCGACAGGCGGGTTTCCGAGTTATTCCTGCTGCCGGCCGCTCAGACCCGCGACAAGAGCGCCGTCCAGCCCCAAGATATGGTGCGCATCTGCGATGATCTGCAGGAGCAACACGACTTTATCCTGATTGATTCTCCAGCCGGCATTGAGCAGGGCTTTCGCTACGCCATCGCCCCGGCCGACGAGATCATCATCGTCACCAACCCGGAGGTGCCAGCCATGCGCGACGCAGATCGGGTCATCGGCCTGATCGAAGCAGAAGGAAAAGGGCCGGCCCGGCTGGTCATCAATCGCATCAAACCAGAAATGGTGCGGCGCGGCGAGATGCTGGACATCGCCGACGTCATTGAGCTACTGGCCGTTGACCTCGTCGGGATCGTGCCGGAGGACGAGGGTATCCTGACCGCCGCCAATCGGGGGCAACCCATCGCCTTTTCCAAAGACGGTTCCCTGGTCAGGCAGGCCTTTCACAACATCGCCAGCCGGTTGCGAGGGAAAGACGTGCCATTTCTGACTCTGCGAGAGAAAAGTGTGTTCGAACGAATTTTCCGCTTTATGCGCTCTGGGGGTAATTAACTATGCAGACTCTCGCACAGTTGCTGGGCCGTCGTCACAAATCATCGAGCGGAAAAGTCGCCAAGGAGCGATTGCGCCTGGTATTGGCTCACGACCGGGCCAACATTCCACCCGGACTGCTGGACACGCTCAAGGACGAAATCATCGCCGTGATCTCCCGTCACATCGCCATTGATGCCGACGATGTCCAGGTGACTTTTTCCCAGAACGCACAAGAATCACGCCTGGTCGCCGACATCCCCTTGGCAACCAAAAACAGGCGGCGTAAGAGATAGTCAATGATAAATCTCCGTGCCTGGCGGCACTTTGACTATGTGCTGCTCCTGGTTGTTATTCTACTCACCATCTACGGCGTGGTGATGATTTACAGCGCCAACCAGGGCAGCCCCGATCCAGACCTGCAAGACCTGTGGCGGCGGCAGGCGATTCTGGGCGCGGCTGGGATAGGCATCATCTTTCTGCTGGCCGCCTTCCCCCGCGAGTACCAATGGCTCAGCGACTTTTGGTGGCTGGCCTATCTCCTGGCCGCCGCCCTGCTGGTGCTCGTGTTCTTCTTTGGCGCTAGAGACGAGGTAACAGGCGAGATGATCGGCTGGTTCGACCTGGGCGTTTTCCGCCTCCAGCCCGCGTTCCCGGCGATGATATTGCTCACGATCTCGGCGGGGGCCGTCCTCAGCCAGCGGCGGCGGAGACGCAAGCCCCCCACTACTCCGCTGTTTGGAGCGCCCAAGACGAGCATGATCGAGACGACCGCCGAGCAACCCGATTTCGTCAGTTACCTGGCCTCCGGCGCTATGACCCTGGCGCTGACGGCGTTGGTCTTTATGCAGCCCGATATGGCGACCGCCGCCATACTCGTCGCCATGTGGCTGGCTATGCTGCTCGAATCGAACATGCCGATACGCTACCTGGTGCTGACAATAACCACCGGACTGGGATTGCTCTACCCGCTGTGGAAACTGACCGAACTGCTGGGGTTCGAGTACATGCACAGACGCGTGTGGGGCTTTTTCGATCCCAGCGGCAACCCAAACGTCGAGTACCAACTCAGGCAGGCATTCATCGCCATTGGCTCCGGGCGGCTGTGGGGGAAAGGACTGGGGCAGGGCACGCAGAGCCAACTCCGCTATCTGCCGGTACGGCACACCGATTTCATCTTTGCCGTCACCGCCGAGGAACTTGGCTTTGTGGGTATCATGCTGATGTTTGCTCTCTTCCTGGTGCTGTTCCTACGCCTGCTGCGCATCATCATGATCGCACCGGACAGCTTTGGGAGGCTGTTGGTCACGGGCACGCTGGCAATGATCTTGTTCCAGTTCGTCATCAACATTGGCATGAACCTGGGGTTGCTGCCCGTCGCGGGACTGCCTCTGCCATTCATCAGTTACGGCCCCGCCGCGCTGCTGACGACGATGATCAGCATCGGGATAGCGGAGAACGTGGTGATGCGCCATCAAAAGTAAACGGGTTTGCAAGTGGCGAGTAAGAGTCTCTGGAGTAAGAGAATGTGGTAATGTCGGAGAAAGACACAGCCCCAAATAACGACTTGGACATCACAATCAGGCTACACGCCTGGCGTGTCAAGGTACTGAACACTCTACTGATCGTAACGTCCATCGCCGCCGGGCCGATGATACTGGTAGTTATCCTGGCGGCGGGCCGCAAGCCGGAGCAGTGGCCGGCGGCATTGACCTTTTTGGCTATCTATCTGCTCATCGTAGGGCTGACGAACTTTAGACGTCTCGACTTTCGCCTGCGGGCCTGGGGCCTGCTGCTGATGGCATATGCAGCCGGAGCGCTGGCTTTCGCCCGTGGTGGGTTGGCAGGAGATGGGCGGGTGTATTTCCTGGCATTGCCTATGCTAACTTTGATTTTGCTCGACTGGCGCGCCAGCCTGGCCGTGGCTGTTCTCAGTCTGCTCACATTCGCCGCTTTCGCCACCACCGCTCACCTGGGATGGATGGCGGAATGGCTCGTCTGTCAAGACAATCCCTTGTCCCTGGTCTATTGGGCAGAGGAAGGGGTCGCCTTTTTACTGACATTGGTGGTGCTCATGGCTATGCAATACCGCTTCAGCCAGTTCCAAAAGAGCATCGCTACGGAGAACCAACGCCTGTACGCGGAAAGCGAAAAGCTGCGGGCATTCAGCGAGAACATCGTGCAGGGTGTGGAAGAGGGTATCCTTGTCGAAGACGCAAGAGGGTATATCACCTTTGCCAATCCCAAGGCCTCACAAATGTTGGGCTATGAATCTGGGGAGTTGACGGGGCAACACTGGACAATCATCACGCCCCCCGAACAAACTGCCAGGATTGAGAATGAGATCGCCAAACGGCCTCGGGGCATCGTCGGACGGTACGAGACGGCAGTGCTAACACGGGACGGTCAGCGGGTTCCTGTCATCGTCAGCACCCACCCGCTCTTTGAGAACGAACGTTTCAGCGGCGTGATCTCGGTCTTGACCGACATCACAGAACGCAAACGGACGGAAAAACAGTTGAGCGAGTACCGCGAGCACCTCGAAGAACTGGTGAAACAACGTTCCACCGAACTCGTCAGGACCAACGAACAACTCGAACAAGAGATCACTGAACACGAGCGAGCGGAGGCGGCGCTGCGGCGGCGCAACCGCGAACTAGCCTTGCTCAACCAGGCGAGCCAGGCGTTCAGCTCCACCCTCGACCTGGATCAGTTGCTTATCACCGTTCTGGAAGAAGCACGCCGCCGGCTGGGTGCGGTCGCCTGCTCGATCTGGTTGACCGACCCCGAGACAGACGAGTTGATCTGCCAGCAATCCATCGGCCCCAAGAGCGAGATCGTGCGCGGCTGGCGACTAGCGCCAGGGGAAGGATTCGCCGGTTGGGTGATTCGTCACGGCAAGAGCCTGATCGTGCCGGACACACAGACCAATGGACGTTACTTTATAGGGGTGGATAAACAGACCGGGTTGGGGCTACATTCTATCATCAGTATCCCATTGCGCGTCAAGAGCGGCGTGATTGGTGTGCTCCAGGCAACAGACACAGAACCAGGCCGTTTCACCACAGCCGATCTGGCGCTGCTGGAACCACTGACCACGTCGGCTGCCGTCGCCATTGACAACGCCGGGCTGGTCGAGACGTTGCGCCAGCGTACCACCGAGTTGCAAGCGCGCAACGAGGAACTCGATGCCTTTGCCCATACCGTGGCCCACGATCTCAAAAACTCTTTGACCCGCATCGTAGGATTTGCCGAGGTATTGACGGAGAATTACGACGAGCTACCAGATGGAGAGTTACTTCGCTATCTGCAAACAATTGCGCGAAACGGTCGCAAGATGGATAGTGTCATCAGCGAGTTGCTGCTACTGGCCGTAGTGCGCAAACTGGAGGAAGTGAAGGTAGGGCCGCTGGATATGGCGAACATCGTAAACGAAGCCACACAACGGCTGAGCAACGTGATTGAGGAACTTGATGCCGAGATCATCCTACCCGAGACCTGGCCGGTGGCATCGGGGTATGGCCCGTGGGTCGAAGAAGTGTGGGTCAACTACATCAGCAACGCCCTCAACTATGGAGGAAGACCGAAGGATGGCATGCCGCCGCGGATCGAGCTAGGGTTCGACGAACTTGCAGACTTGCAGACTCGTGAACCTGCAAATCCGCACATTCGCTTCTGGGTGCGCGACAACGGCCTCGGCCTTACATCAGAGGAACAGGCGTGCCTGTTCACACCGCTCACGCGGCTCGGCGAGACGCGTGTCAAAGGATACGGGCTGGGACTATCCATCGTGCAGCGCGTCGTCGAGAAACTCGGCGGCCAGGTGGGGGTAGAGAGCGAGGTCGGCCAGGGAAGCCTCTTTTTCTTTACCCTGCCGCTTGGGTAGGGCGATTCAATAAGAACACGGATCGGCAGGATTTAACGGATTTTGGCTTTGATCCGTCAATCCCCCTCATCCGCGTTCTCAAGTTCAAGGAGCAGAAACTATGGAAAAATCAACCCCCTCCGATTTCGTACGAGACATCATTGATAAAGACCTGGAAACCAACAAGTACGGCGGCCGGGTCCACACGCGATTCCCACCAGAACCAAATGGCTACCTGCACATCGGGCACGCCAAGTCCATCTGCCTCAATTTTGGCATCGCTGGCGACTATGGCGGCCTCTACAACGTGCGCTTTGACGATACCAATCCGATCACGGAGGAAGTCGAATACGTCGCATCCATCCAGGAGGACATTCGCTGGTTGGGATTCGACTGGGATGACCGTCTGTTCTACGCCTCGGACTATTTTGACCAACTGTACGAGTTCGCGCTGCAATTGATCGAGGCCGGCAAGGCTTATGTTGATGACTTGAGCACAGAGGAAATCAAAGAACATCGCGGTTCCTGGAACAAATCCGGCCAAGACAGCCCGTACCGCGACCGCACGGTCGAGGAGAATCTGGATTTGTTCAAGCGTATGCGGGCCGGCGAGTTCGAGGACGGTTCCCGCGTGCTGCGAGCGAAAATTGACATGGCCTCCCCCAACATGAACATGCGGGACCCGATCATGTACCGCATCCTGCACGCCTCGCACCACCGCACGGGCGACAAGTGGTGCATCTACCCGATGTACGACTGGGCGCACGGCCAATCCGATTCCATCGAGGGGATCACCCACTCTATCTGCACACTCGAATTTGAAGACCACCGCCCGCTGTACGACTGGTACCTCGACCAACTGGGCATCTATCACCCGCAGCAGATCGAATTCGCTCGCCTCAACCTCACCTACACTGTGATGAGCAAACGCAAGCTGCTGCAACTGGTCGAGGAGGGGCGCGTCAGCGGCTGGGACGATCCGCGCATGCCCACCCTATCGGGCCTGCGGAGACGGGGTTACACGCCGGAGGCGATCCGTGACTTTTGCGACCGCATCGGCGTGGCCAAGGCGGATAGCGTGGTGGACATCGCCTTTCTTGAGCACTGCATCCGCCAGGATTTGGACCAGCGCGCGCCGCGCGTGATGGCCGTACTGCACCCGCTCAAGATCATCATTGATAACTATCCAAAAGAACAAGTCGAGTGGCTAGAGGCCGACAATCATCCCAAGAACCCCGCTATGGGGACGCGCCAGGTCCCCTTCTCCCGCGTGCTGTACATCGAACGGGATGACTTTTGCGAGGATCCGCCGCGGAAATACTTTCGCCTCTCCCCCGGCCGCGAGGTGCGGCTGAAACACGCCTACTTTATCACCTGCGTGGATGTGGTCAAGGACGAGCGTAGCGGCGAGGTGATCGAGCTGCACTGTACCTACGATCCCGAATCACGCGGCGGCTCGACGCCCGACGGGCGCAAGGTCAGAGGCACGCTCCACTGGGTCTCTGCCGCCCACGCGCTCGAAGCGGAGGTGCGCCTGTACGATCACCTCTTTACCCAAGAAAACCCATACGACGTGGCGGAAGGCCTGGATTTCAGAACCACCCTGAACCCAAACTCGTTGGAGACTTTGACGTCGTGCCGGGTCGAACCCAGCCTGGCGGATGCGCCGCCCGAAAGCCGCTACCAATTTATGAGACAGGGCTATTTCTGCCTGGACGCCGATTCGTCCGCGGGCAAATTAGTGTTCAATCGAACGGTGGCCTTGCGCGACACGTGGGCCAAGATTCAGAAAAGGAGGAAGAATGGAAATTAGTAGGGATTAGGGAATTAAGGGGTAGGGAGTAGTCACTTGCGCACTTGCATACTTGAAACTTGCATACTTGAAACTTGATCACGGAGGATAAAATGTCTAAACGTAGAATGATCGTCGTGTTGGCTTTACTGGCTCTGCTGGCGGCTGCTTGCCAGCCTCAAATTCAAACCGTCGAGGTGACTAAAATCGTCACCCAAGAGGTCGAGGTTACTCGAGAGGTGAAAACGATCGTAGAAGCCACGGTCCAAGTGACTCGCATCGTAGAAGTACCCGCCGCGCAACAAGAGATCGCGCCGGAAACAGCCGCGGTCAACATCCCTCTGACCGGGCCGCTCGCCAGCCGGGACGCGGAAATATCTGGCATGGCCTGGTACGGGGATAACCTGATCCTGATGCCCCAATACCCCAATTTTTCCGAGGAAGCAGGAGACGGTTTCCTCTACGCCTTGCCCAAAGATGAAATTCTCGCCTACCTGGCAGGCGAAACCTACGAACCGCTGGAACCGGCCCGCATCCCGTTCACCGCGCCTGGCGTTCAAGATACCATCGCCGGCTTTGAGGGGTACGAGGCTATCGCTTTCGTCGGCGACGAGGTCTATATGACCATCGAATCTGAGACGGACGCCGGGATGGAGGGCTACTTGCTCTATGGCGCGATCTCGCCCAACCTGAGCGCGGTCACGATGGATACCGCCAACCTGGTAGCAATTTCCGCCCAGTCCAGTGTGGGCAACATGTGCGAGGAATCGCTGGTGATGACCGGCGACGGCATGTTCACCATCTACGAGGCCAACGGGTCTGGAGTCAACGCGGCCCCGGTCGTCAATGCCTTTGATATGTCACTGGCGCCCGTAGACCCCGTCCCGTTCGCCAACGTCGAGTACCGCATCACAGACGCGACCGCACTGGACGGAGATGGTCGCTTTTGGGCCATCAACTACTTTTACCCCGGTGACGAGGACCTGCTGCCGGAGGCGGACCCGCTGGCGGACGAATACGGCGAAGGGGCCACCCACACCGCCAGCGACGGCGTCGAGCGGCTGGTCGAATTCCAGTACGGCGCAGACGGCATCAGCCTGACGGAAACGCCGCCCATACAGATCCAACTGATGGCCGATGGCTCGCTGCGCAACTGGGAGGGCCTCGTGCGCCTGGACGAGAGCGGCTTTCTCCTGGCGACAGACAAGTACCCCCGCACCATACTGGCCTTTGTGCCGCTGCCGGAAGAGGAAGAGTAGTAAGGAGTAAGGAGTAGGGAGATGGCAGTTCGAGTTCGTTTTGCCCCCAGCCCAACCGGAGAGCCGCACATCGGCAACGTTCGCACGGTAGTGTTCAACTGGCTCTTTGCCCGCCAGATGGGCGGTCAATTCATCCTGCGCATCGAGGATACCGACCGCACCCGCTACCAGCCGGAAACGGTCGCCGTCATCATGGACGGTCTGCGCTGGCTGGGGCTGGATTGGGATGAGGGGCCAGGCCTGGAAGAGTTACAGCGGCTGGGCGTGCAAAACGCCGCCGAGTACGCGGTCGGTGGACCATACGGGCCGTACATCCAATCGGAGCGGGTGGAAATGTACCGCCAGGTGGCGGAGGAATTGATCGAGCGCGGCTGGGCTTACCGCTGCAACTGCACACCGGAGCGGCTGGCGCAAGTGCGCGAACGTCAGCGGGCCAGCAAGCAAATGGTGATGTACGACCGTCACTGCCGCGACCTGCCGCCGGACGCCATCTCCCCCGACGAACCCCACGTCATCCGGCTCAAGGTCCCGTTGACGGGCAAGACGATTGTCCCCGACGGTATCAAAGGAGACGTGTCGTTCAAAAACGCCGGCATAGACGACCAGGTGCTTCTCAAATCAGACGGCTTTCCCACCTACCACCTGGCGGTGGTGGTGGACGATCACCACATGGAGATCACCCACATCGTCCGCGGCGACGACTGGATCCCCTCCACCCCCAAGCGGATTCTGATCTACCGGGCAATGGGGTGGGAGATCCCGGTCTATTGCCACGTCCCGCTGGTCAACGGCCCGGACGGCAAGAAACTGAGCAAGCGACACGGCGCCACCTCCATCACCGAGTTCCGCCGGCAAGGGTATCTGCCGGAGGCGCTGTTCAACTTTTTGGCCCTCCTGGGCTGGTCGCCGGGGGAAGGGGAGGAACAAGAGATTTTCAGCCGCGAGGAACTGGTCGAGCGGTTCGATCTGTTCCGCGTCAACCGCGCGTCGGCCGCCTTCTCTTACAAGAAACTGAACTGGATGGACGGCGTCTATATTCGCAGTCTTTCGGAAAAAGAACTAGTAAAGCGGCTGCTGCCATTCTGGCAACAAGCCGGGATGGTCCCCGATCCGTGCCCGGAAGAGACACGGGCGACGTTGCGCCAGATCGTGCCGCTGGTGCAGGAGCGGATCAAGCGACTGGATGAAGTCGTCGAGTGGACAGCTTTCCTGTTCCGCGCGGTCGAGACTCCGCCGGCGGAGAAACTGGTGGGCAAAAAGATGACCTCACAGGAGAGCCTGATCGCGCTGCGCCGGGCGCGGGACGTGCTGGCGCAGGTGGAGCCTTTCACAGCGGAGGCAATGGAGCCGCCGATGCGGGCGCTGGCCGAGGAATTGGGACTCAAAGCCGGGCAACTGTTCGGCATTGTGCGTTGGGCGGCGACGGGGCAAAAGGTCGCACCGCCGCTGTTCGGCTCGCTCGCCATCATCGGGCGAGAGACGGTGCTGGCCCGGCTGGACGCGGCCGAGGCGGTTTTGGACCAAGGTTTTTAAAACCCTGCGAGTCTTGAGGAATTCTACATGCCCATCCTCCTCTCAACTTGATGCCACGTTGCCGAGATTCACATCCACTCTGTGCAACTTGACGTGCAAGCCATCACTAGTGGTTACTATTCGGGCTAGCAGTCTGTCAGAGAGATTAAACAGCGCCCCACTTGGCGACGACAGAGTCCCGAACTTGTTCGGGGTCGTCCCACACAGCGGTTCAAAACTGGGCCAACAAGTTGGGACTCCTCACAACCTCGAGTTCTTCGACAGCCTGCCAGGCTCAGGCGCACAGACGAGCGTCGGTTGAGTAGCTGCTCGCGAAGCGTGGCAGCGTATCCGCCGGGTTGAGCTTGTCGC
>QMOE01000017.1 GCA_003648125.1 Chloroflexota bacterium | reverse complement strand
TTGGGCCTCCGGCGCGGCTTTACCGGCCTCTCGGCTGATGCGCTTCATAGCGCGTCGCAGGTCGGCGAACTTTTTTTCTTGCCCAAGTTCCTTGGCCCGCGTTACTCCCCAATCGAGCAGGGTTTTAGCGGCGTCGTCGGTCAAGTCGGCGGTGAGAGATTCGTCTTCCAGGATGCGCTCCACGGCGTAGCGGTGGCTCTCTAAATCAGTCATGATACTCCTTACCCTGGTTCTCTACTGGACACTTTTGCCAAGTTTCTGTTACACAGAGATTCACGGAGGATTCACAGAGTCGCCTGTCGGCAGACAGGCAGGCACGGAGATTCTTTGAATAAATCTGCCAGTACGAAGCGGCTCTTTTGTTAAATTGTCCAAATTTCAACATCTCAGCGTATCTCTGTGCCTCCTCTGCGCTATCTGTAACTGATTTGGGTGTGTTTCATCTCAGTTAGGGAGGAGGGATTTGAAACACACCCATTTGCAAGATGTCTTGGTAAAAGGCTTGCTCCTGTTCCGCGATGTCCGCCAGCGTGGCCGCCGCCCGCTCAAAGCCGGCCGGAGACTCGCTTTCGCTGATGGTCTTGAGTTGGTCGCTGAGGGCAGTCCAGAGAGCGGCGGTCTGACGCATACGATCAGCGGCGTCCAGTTTGATCAGGGCGGGCAGTAGTGCGCTTGCCTGGTCCAAAAAGTCGGCGTACATCAGACGAAAGCCTCCACCTCCGGTTCCCCGGCGCTCGATAATCTGGTAGCCGAAGCGGGCGCACCATTGCCAGTTCTCGGCCTGGTTCCAGCGCGGCAACCTGGCGACGGCCAGCCGCATCCCCGGCAGGCCCATACTATCTGCCGGCGGTTTCAGCATGGCCTGGGCATTGGAAACCAGGGCGCGCCGGATGGCGTCGCCCATGTCGGGCAGGTCGAAATACTCGACCGGGTACCAGTTGTTGTGGATGGGTATCGGCGGCAGTGGCGAGTCCATAGCCGCGGCCAGGTCGTCCAGGGGGACGGGCATCAGGCCGGGGAAGCCGGTGTCGGCGACGAGAGCGACGTCGTTGGCATAGCCGGCCAGCGCCACACCGTGGCCGGGAAAGTGGGCGCTCTTGCCATAGTGGGGCAGGTAGTACAGGTCGGTGAGCAGGAGCAGGGGGGTGTCCCGGTCGAGCCATGTGCGCATCTCGGCCCAGGGAAAGCCATCGCCCGCACGCCAGTCGAAGGGGAGACCCAAGTTGCGGAAAAAGCTCCACTCCAGAGCCGGCACACGGCTGCCAAAGGCTCGGCTGGGCGAGTTGTGCGGATCCTCGAAATAGATGAAGCCTAGCCCGGCCCCCAGGCCAAAGCACATGGCCTCGCTTAGCCCGTGGCCGTGGTAGCGCATCACGTCGGCCAGCGCCGTAGAGCCGCAGTGTTTGCCGGGCCGGTGTTCAAAACCAGGGATTGTGTACCTCTCTTTGCCGATGATTGTGCTTTCTCCTCTTCCCTGGCACGCCAAAGTTAAATATGTGAGGCCAGCAGCTCGCGGATGCGCGGCAGAGCCTCGATTGCGGCCTCTTCCCCGGCGGCGATGGTCTCGGCGGTGTGTGATAGACCGGTCAGTGTCGTCACGCCCCGTGGGATAGCGGGCCGGATGATGATCTCGGGCTGCGCCTCGGCCAACCGCTGGCGATTAATCTCGGTCATCACTATTCCCATTGAGCGATACAGCACTTCGAGGGTGTCTACCAGTGTGTTGGGGACGTAGCGACTGCGGTGTAGAGTCTGGGTCAGGTAGGATGCTGCCTGCTCGTCGGAGGAAACGTCTACGGCGATGACGACGTCAGCCCCCAGGCTGCGTGCAACATCGGCAGGGAGGTTATCCAGCAGCCCGCCGTCTACGAGTAGTTGATCGCCCCACTCTACCGGCGTAAAGAGGCCCGGCAGTGCCCCGGTGGCTCGCACGGCGTCCGCTACCAGGCCTTGGCGCAGGATTACCTTGTGTCCGCTGTTCAGGTCTACGGTAACTAGTGCCAGCGGGAGCTCTAGGTCCTCGAAGGTGCGGTCGCCAATGTGACCGATCAGGTACTGGCGCACCTTCTGGCCCCCCAGTATGCCGCGCCGGGGCAGCGATGGGTCGGCCAGGGCCAGGATGCGACGGAGGCTTGACATGCGTAACGCCTCTTGCTCCAGAAACTCGGGTGACAGCCCGGCTGCGTACCCAGCCGCGACGAGGCCGCCCATGCTGGTTCCGGCCAGGCAGTCAATTGTTATTTGTTCACGCTCCAGGGCTTTGAGCACGCCGATGTGAGCTAATCCTCGCATGCCGCCGCCGCTGAGGGCCAGCCCGATTTTGCGAGGTGCTTGTTTCCGCAAGTTCTTGAGAAATCGCCACATACTTTTATCTTCCCCGCAGTCCATGAGGTGGCTGGAGAATCTGTACTGTCGCCTCAAACCAACAAGTAATGCTGAGTATACAACGTGAGCACGAGAAAGTCCAGTTCACCGTCCGCTCGGCCGGGTAGTGGAGCATGCCTGGGAGCGCGGGCGTCCCCGCCCGCATGCGGCCAAGAGGGCCGTGCTCCATAGCGGGCGTCCCCGCCCGCATGCGGCCAAGATGACCGCGTTCCATAGCGGGCGTCCCTGCCCGCATGCGGCCAAGATGGCCGCGTTCCATAGCGGGCATCCCTGCCCGCATGCGGCCAAGATGGCCGCGCTCCATAGCGGGCGTCCCCGCCCGCATGCGGCCAAGATGGCCGCGTTCCGATGACTGCCTGCTCGTCAGATTCCCCAACTTGTTGGGGAGTCCACGCGAAGAACCCGAACAAGTGCGGGGGTGATGTCCAACCACAATCATCGCTCCGTCTCCACCCACATCTGAACCCCGTCGGTGATGAACTCGACCGCGCCCTGCTCGTCGGTGCGGTAGACCGAAAAGCTATCCAGCCGCTCTAGCACCTCCTCGCAGGGATGGCCGAAGCGGTTATCCGCCCCCACGCTGATGACCACCACCTCCGGGGACACCGCGTCCAGGAATTCTTGTGTGGTCGAACTGCAACTCCCGTGATGGGCCACCTTCAGCACCGTGCTCTGTAAGGGCGTATCACGACGCGCCCCTACCAACGCCTCCTCCACCTGCGCCTCAATGTCACCCGGCAGCAACAGCGATACTTGCCCGTAGCTCAACTGCGTCACGACCGAGTTGTTGTTAGCCTCGTCCAGCAGTTCAGCCCCTGGGTGCAACACCACCATCTCCAGCCCATTGTCGAGCGCCAGCCGCAGCCCGGTCTCGCCCTGGTAGACTGTGGCTCCCTCCGCCGTCAGCAATTGCAGCCAGTACTCGTAGACCTCGGACTCGTGATCCATCTCGCGCTAGATCACCGTGCTTACCTTGTACCGCTCCAACACTCCTACCAGCCCGGTGATGTGGTCGGAATCGGGGTGAGTGAGCAGCATCACATCGAGCGTGCGGTCCCAGAACGGCACGTGGTGACCCAACTGCGAGAGCAGCGCCGTCTCGCTGGGGCCGCCATCTACCAATACTTGCTTGCCGGAGGGGGTTTGGATAAAGATAGCGTCCCCTTGCCCCACGTCGAGGAACACGACGTGCAACCGGCCGTCGGGCAGCGTGCGCCAGACGGAGAAGGCCAGCACCAGCAGGATGACCGCCGCGCCGACGAGTACTTTTGTCTTTAGGCGGGAGGAGAGATTGGCCCATAACTCGCCGCGGCGCTCTTTGGTCTGCGCCAGCCACCAGGTGAGGCCCCCCGCGAGAGCATAGTAACCCCATACCATCCAACCCTCCGTTTTGACCGGCAGCGAGGCGAGCGGCACCCGCGCCGTCAGCTGCACTACTTGGATGGTAAAGGTGAGGAACACCCAGGCCACCCACCCCACCACCTGTCCCAGCGGCAGGAAGACCAATCCTAGCAACATGGCAATCCCTCCCCAGATCATCACCCCCGCCTGGACGGGTAGGATGAGGAAATTGGTCAGCAGTGTGACGAGGGACAATCGCCCAAAGTAGTACAGGATGATGGGAGTGGTGGTTATCTGGGCCGCCAGCGTGACGATCAGCGCTTCGTTAATCAGCCCGACGACTTTTTGAGCGCGTTCGGCGGAGGTGAATCGTGTCAATATCCGCTCGAATGTTTTTTCCAGTGAGTCGGTGTAGAGCACCAGGCCGACCGTGGCGGCGAAACTGAGCAGGAAACCCACGTCCCACAGGGTGTATGGGTTCCACGCCGTCATGCCGATAGCCGCAGCGGCGAGGGAAACGGGGGCAAAGGTGGGCCGTCCCAGGTGGCGACCCCAGAGATAGAGGATGCCCATCAGCGCCGCGCGCACCACCGCCGCCGATGCGCCGACGAATATCGTGTAAATCGCCACCCCCGCGATGGCGACCCAGACCGCCCGCCGTTTGTCGAACAGTCGCTGGGCCAGCCCGGCAAAGATACCGCTGATGATCGTGATATTGAACCCCGAGATGGCGATGATGTGAGTCGTGCCGGTGGTGGAGAAATCGTCCATCAGGCCGGCGGGGATGCCCGTCTCGACGCCCAACAGGATGCCGGTCAGCAGCGCCGCCTGCGGTTCCGGGAGGATGCAGGCGATGACGGATTGGGCGTGCCGCTTGAAGGTGAAGAGATAATACAGGAGCGGGATGGCCTGGTTTTCGGCCAACGGCGTGATCTGGGCGCGACGGATCAAGGAGTGGATACCCTGCCGGGCCAGGTATTCGCGGTAGGAAAATTCCTCAAAGACGGGCGGCTCCTCTAGCCTCCCCTCGACCCGCACGCGGTCACCGTAATGACGTTGCGGGTAGCGGTCAGTCTTGACCAGCACCAGCCCATCCACATCCAGTTCCGAGCCATCGGGCAGCGTCAACCGCTCGGCCTGCACGCGCAGATTGGTGTAATACTCCCGCTCGTCCGGCTCCCCCACCACCACCCCTTCCAGCGTCACCCGGCCGACGTCGTTGTAGGTCGCCAGAGAGGTCTCGTCAAAGTGGGGCAGAGCAAGCAAGAGCCGGCCTGCGCCCAGAGTCAACGTCAGTGCGCACAGCGCGCCCAGGCGGACGCGGGCGTTGTCCCGCCACAGCAAGAGGCCGAGGAACGATGCCAGGCCGAGCACGAGCAGTGCCTGCCAGGGAAGGTTGGTCGTCTTGGCGAGCGCGATGCCCGCCAGCCAGGCGGCGGCAAGGTAAACGAGAAGCATTGTGCTAGTTCTTTGGGCAAAATGTTCTTGTGGGTCTGGCGGAAAGCGATGTGATCGAGTTACGATCAGGCTGCTCGCCGCGGCCGGTACTGGATCGCCTCGGCCAGGTGGGCGGTCTCGATGCGCTCGCTGCCAGCCAGGTCCGCGATGGTGCGGGATAGTTTGAGGATGCGGTGAAAGGCCCGCGCGCTCATCTGGAGTTGTTGCATGGCGGCCCGCACCAGCCCCCTCCCGGTCTCGTCCAATTGGCAGATTTTGCGCACCTCGGTCGGCCCCATATCGGCGTTGCAACTGAGCGGCGTATCGGCAAACCGCTTCCGTTGCACATTTCGCGCCCGCTCCACCCGCGCCCGGATCGCCTCCGATGGTTCCCCCAGCCGCTTGTCGGTCAGCTTGTCATAGTCCACTCGGGGTACTTGTACGTGGATGTCAATCCGGTCCAGGAGCGGCCCAGAGATGCGCTTTTGGTAACGGCTGATGGTCTGCATGGAGCAGGTGCACTCGCGCACCGGGTCGCCATAGTAACCGCAGGGGCAGGGATTCATCGCCGCCACGAACATAAAGTTGGCCGGGAAGGTCAACGTACCGGTGGCGCGGGCGATGGATACCTTGTGATCCTCCAGCGGCTGCCGCAGCCCTTCCAGGATGCGCGTGCCGAACTCGGGTAGCTCGTCCAGGAAGAGCACGCCCCGATGGGCCAGGCTGATCTCGCCGGGGCGCGGCCAATGCCCGCCGCCGACCAGCCCGGCGTGGCTGATGGTGTGATGGGGCGCGCGGAAGGGCCGGTGGCGGAGGAGAGGGGTGTCCGGCGGCAGCATCCCGGCGATGCTATAGATTTTGGTCACGTCCAGCGATTCTTCGATGGTCATCGTCGGCAGGATGGAGGGCATTGAGCGGGCCAGCAGCGTCTTGCCGGCGCCGGGCGGGCCGATCATCAGGACGTTGTGTCCGCCGGCGGCAGCCACCTCCAGCGCCCGCTTGACGTGTTCCTGTCCCTTGATCTCGGCAAAGTCGGCTGCATACTGGGGCAGCGGCAACGAGGTCGAGTCGAGAGTGGGCGTGTAAGGGGGGATCGAACGCAGCCCTTGCAGGTGGGCGGTCAGTTGGCCCAGGCTCTCGACCGGGATAACCTCTAGCCCCTCGATCAGGGCCGCCTCGGGCGCGTCGCCCGCGGGGACGAATACGCGCTGGATGCCCTGCTGGCGCGCCACCGCCGCGATAGGCAGGACGCCGTTGACGTGGCGCACGGAGCCATCCAGGGAAAGCTCGCCGGTGAAGAGCGTGTTCTCGACCTCCTGGGGCCAGACTTGCTCGGAGGCGATGAGCACCCCCACGGCGATGGGGAGATCGTAGGACGGGCCGGCTTTGCGGATATCGGCCGGGGCCAGGTTGACCGTGATGCGCTTGCTGGGGAAGACCAGTCCCGAGTTCTTGACCGCCGCCCGCACCCGTTCGCTCGATTCTTTGACGGCGGCGTCGGGCAGGCCGACGATGACGAGCGACGGCATCCCTCGCGAGGTATCCACCTCCACATCTACGAGGACGCCCTCCAACCCCACGAGGGCGCAACTGGTGACCTGAGCAAGCATTCACAACTCCGGTGGTACAATGATGCGCATAGTGTAACACAGAGGGTGAACGGGGGCAAGCCAGGTCTCGTCAGAAAGACTGGCGCAGTCTTCAAGACTGCGCCAGTCTCCACTAATTCGTCTTGCGGGCGCGGCGGCGGCGGACGATGGCGCGCACCAGGAAGAACAGCCCGGCTATGGGCGCGGCCACTGCGAGCAGTACTGGAATGATAAGGACGACGAGGACGATGGCCGCATCCACCAGGAATTGGAGCACCCGGATGAGGGACTGGAACGCGCTGCGCAGTGTGCCCTCCGGGTGCCAGCCGCCGATCTGGATGGGCTGGGCCAGTTCGTCGGGGGTGATGTCAACGCTGATCGTCGCCATAGCCGCCGATTGCTCCAGATACTGGATACGCCCCTTGAGATGTTCGATCTCGGCCTCAATCTGGCGCAATTGCCCGTCAACGGCCAGGGCGGCCTCGGTGTCTTCGGCGCCCTCCAGGTACTCGAGCAGCCGGGCCTGGGTCGCTTCTCGATTGCGGAGACTGGACTGCAAGTCCACGTATTCCTCGGTCACGTCCTGCCCGGAGACGTTCTCGCTGCGCACTTCGGTCGCCAGGGCGCGGATGCGCTCCAGGGCGACGTCAAAGCTTTCGGCGGGGACGCGCAGCGTGACAGAAGCCCGCAGGCCCTCCTGGTACTTGTACGTGTTCGACTCGACGATATACCCTTCCAGGTCATCCACCAGGCCGTTGATTTCGTCGAGGGCGGTCTCGGTATTCGGCACCACCAGGCTGAGCGAGCCGGTGCGGATGATGATCCGCTCGATGGTGGAATAGTCCGCCGCGCCGGAGGCTGGCTCACCAGGAGCATATCCCTCCTCAGCGGACGGCGGCATCTCGACCGGAGCTTCTTGTTCGTACATTCTCACAGGCTCAGACCTTGCGGCGTAGCCACAGCCCGCGGTGATCGAGACTAGAACAGAGGCGATGACGGCGTACATAAATTTCTTACTCATTGCATTTTCCCCCTTTTTGTTAAAAGCCATTGCTCTCTGGACGCTCCTGGTGACGAAAAGGTTCCCCTGCTAACGCCCCATCTCTAGCCGTTCGATGAGGCGACGAGGAAGGCCGCGGGCGCGCATTCGCTCTTGAGTGATCTCTACCGGGTAGGCGACGCGGTGAAACTCCCAAATCATCTCATTCGAATCAAGTGTCGCGTAGCTGGCGCGCGGGTCGCCGTCGCGGGGCTGGCCCACGCTGCCGGGGTTGATGATCATGCGGTGAGGGCCAAGAGTCAGGGGGTCGGGGAATGGGGGAATCTTTGTTTCACATTGCTGCTGCTGTTCGTCTAACTCGAAGACAATTGGTATGTGGGTGTGCCCCACCAGGCCGATGGGGGCAGAGAAATGTTCAAAGTTGGCGTGAGCCTGGTTGGCATCGAGTATGTATTCCCAAATCGGTTCGCGGGGGCTGGCGTGGACCATGTAGAAGCCGTTTTGCTCTATGTGGGTGGGGAGGTTGTTCAGGTACTCACGCACAGCCGGCGAGAGTACCGTCTGCGTCCACATGCTTGCAATACGAGCGTCGGTGTTGAAATTGCCGAGGTCTAGTTTGCCCAGCGCGGCCCAATCGTGGTTGCCCGCCAGGCTGATATGGGAAAAGTCCTGAAGCCGCTCGACACACTCGTTGGGATTGGGGCCATATCCCACTAAATCACCCAGACACCAAATTTCGTCGAATTCGGAGGCATCGGCCAGCACGGCCTGTAAGGCGGTCAAGTTAGCGTGGACGTCAGATATGATCAGATAGCGCACGATGTCATTGCTCCATGTGAGAGGTAGGCGGTATTATAACTCTATTTTTTGCTTTGCGCTAGCCGCCGCTTGTCGAGCCTACACAACGGTTGTATAATCATTTGGGGTTGATTATACTTTGTCAGGAGTTTCTGGATGGCCCCAATTCTCAATGAGCACACGTTGGAATTTGTAAGTCGCAGTCCAGATCAAACACAGCGGCTGGGAGCGCGCCTGGGCGCGTTGTTGCGCGGTGGAGATGTGGTCTGCCTGGAGGGGCCGCTGGGGGCGGGCAAGACCTGCCTGGCGCAGGGCATAGGCCGGGGCTGGGGGGTGAGCCAGCCGCTCGTCAGCCCCACTTTTGTCCTGGTCCGCGAGTACGCGCGGGCCGATGGGCTTGTGCGGCTCTACCACGTTGATCTCTACCGCATCTCTGGCGCAGAGGAGACATTTGGGCTGGGGGTGGACGAGTTTCTGGGAGACGCGCGCGCGATATGCGTCGTGGAGTGGGCGGAGCGGGCGCGGGCACTGATGCCGCCCGAGTATTTGTGGATCGAGTTAGATCTCGTCAATCAAACCCGCCGGGCAATGTGCTTCACGGCGCGGGGAGAGCGTCATACGGCACTGCTGCGAGAATTTCGCCGCGCAGCCTTTGGAGCATAGGGAGCATGTTAGTCGCCATTGATACCGCTACCAGCCACGCCAGCCTGGCGCTGCACGATGGCTTCCGGGTGCGAGTGGAGCACACGTGGGAGACATCTCGCCGGCACACGGTCGAGTTGATGCCTCGCCTGGTGGCCGCGTTGGAGCAGTTGGGACTCGGGGCCGAGCATCTCAGCGGAGTAGCGGTGACGCGGGGGCCTGGCTCCTTCACCGGGTTGCGGGTGGGAGTGGCCCTGGCCAAGGGATTGGCGCTGGCGCGGGGGCTACCGTTGGTCGGCGTGCCGACACTCGACGTGGTCGCGGCGGCCCAGGGACGGGATCGCCGGCCGTTGTGCGCGGTGTTGCAGGCCGGGCGGCGGCGCATCTGCGTCGCCATCTACCGCTGGCGGAATGGGGAGTGGCGCATGCGCCAGGAGCCGCAGCTCACTACCTGGGCGTCCCTGGTGGAAAAGACGACTTCCCCCACCCTGTTCTGTGGCGAGGTTGACCAAGAGGGGGCCGAGGCGTTGGCCGCTCTCGGCGAACTGGCCGTGCTCCTGCCAGCGGCCGCGCGACTGCGGCGGGCCGGCTTTCTGGCAGAGTTGGCCTGGCAGAGATTGAACCGGGGCGAGACCGACGACCCGGCCACGTTGGCCCCCATCTACCTTCAGTATCCTGCTCAATGAACCAACTTTTGCCCTACACCATCCGTCCGATGGAGCCGGAAGACGTCCCGACGGTAGTCGCTATCGAGAAGCTTTCTTACCCCACCCCCTGGCCGGCTTCGTCTTACCTGTACGAACTGAATCACAACACGCGCTCCTCTTATTACGTCTTGTTGAAACCGCCAACGGATGAGGGTGCTCCACCAGAGCGTGGCTGGCGCCGCTGGCTACGCGGCGTGATGGGCTTGCCGGGTCGGAGCCGGGTGATCGGGTATGTGGGCTTCAGACGCCAGTCGGCAGAGGCGCACATCAGCACTATCGCCGTCCACCCCGAGTGGCGGGGGAAGGGTTTGGGAGAGTTATTGCTGCTGGCAGCAGTGGAACAGGCGTTAGAATTAGGGATGAGCTTGATCTCGTTGGAGGTGCGCGCTTCCAATCAGGTGGCCCAGAATATGTACCGCAAGTGCGGCTTCCGATTCAAGAGTGTCCAGCGAGGTTATTACCGGGATGGCGAGGATGCCTGGCTGATGGATGTCGAGGCGAGCGCGGATGCTTACCGGACGCAATTGGCCGGGCTGCGGCGGACGCTGGAGGCGCGGCTGCTCCGGCAGTGGTCAGACGTTGGACAAAAGGATGGGGATACGATATAATCTCTCTCAGCAGGGTTGAGGAGGCAGCAATGGAACTGATCAAGTTTGTCCGCAACTATAACGATGAAAGCACCGAGATGGGGTTCCAGTTCGAGTTCCTCTGCGATAGGTGTGGAACCGGCTATCGCACCCCATTCGTGGCCTCGGCCACGGGGATCGCGAGTGAAGCTCTGGACGTAGCCAGTGGTTTGCTGGGCGGCGTGTTCGGCAGGGCGGCCAGCGTGGGCGATCGGGTCCACTCTGCAGCGTGGGAAAGAGAGCAAGACAAGGCATTTAGCCGGGCGGTCGAGCAGGTCAAGCCAAACTTTCGTCAATGTCCGCGTTGCAATAGTTGGGTGTGCGTGGAGCGCTGTTGGAACGAGACGCGGGGGCTGTGCAAAGATTGTGCCCCTGACCTGGCGGTGGAGATGTCGGCGATGCAGGCCGAGGCGGCCATCACGGCGGCGCGGGAGGTGGCCCACGCGGCGGCGAGCGAGCAGGTCGCGGCGGAGGCGTTCGACGGTGTAATCAAGGCGGTTTGTCCCAAGTGCGGGGCGCCGGTCAGCGGGGGCAAGTTCTGCGCCGAGTGCGGCGCTCCGCTGACGGCGGTCAAGTTCTGCACGGAATGTGGGAGCGAAATTCCAGTCGGCTCCAAGTTCTGCCCGGAATGTGGCAAGCCGCAGTAGGACTGAACGGATGGGGCAATGTAGCCGAGGTTTCCATACTTTGTGGCTACGTCAAAAGTTCCCCTAAACCGGCAGTTTTTTATCACGATAGATAGGAGGGAGAGCGTGTCAGAGTTGGAATTGCTGGCGGCAGAGATCGCCAAATGTACGCGATGTCTTTTACATCGGGGCAGGACCAACACGGTGCCCGGCGATGGGCCGGAGAACGCCGACATCATGCTCATCGGCGAAGCGCCGGGCTTTCACGAGGACCAGCAGGGACGTCCGTTTGTGGGGGCGGCGGGCAAGTTCCTGGACGAGTTGCTAGAGAGCATCGGCCTGACGCGGAAGGATGTCTTTATCGCCAACGTCATCAAGTGCCGCCCGCCCGGCAACCGCGATCCACTGCCGGAGGAGATCGAAACCTGCAAGCCATTTCTCGACCGGCAGATTGAGCTGATCCAGCCCAAGCTGGTGGTGACGCTGGGACGCTTTTCGATGGCGCGGGCCTTCCCCAAAGCGCGCATCTCCCGCATTCACGGCCAGCCGCGCAAGATTGACGGCGTGCTCTACTATCCGATGTACCACCCGGCAGCGGCGCTGCATCAGCCCAGCCTGCGCAGCGTCATCAAGGAGGACATGCTGCGTATTCCTGATCTGATTGAGCAGGCGGCCCAGATCGCCGAATCTCAGATTCCCACAGATGTGGAACAGTTAAAGCTGTTTTAAGGTAGATGTCAGGTGATTGATTTTATCTCTATCGTTGTGCTCACGTTCGCACTGGCGCTGATCGTGTTAGGGGCCATCACGATGTGGCTGGAGCATGGGCGGGGGCGACTCCAGGGCGTCGCACTAACCCTGGTTGGGTTGCTGATTGGTGTGGGATATACCTTTTTGGGCAGTCGCTTCTCACTGGGAATCTTTGACCGGCTGATCGTGGCTGTGGACTTGCCGGCCTTGATGGGTACGGCCTTTGTTTACACAGCGGGCGTGTTGAGCGGCACAGCGCTGGCCGGGGGAATTTTCCTCTGGGCCACAGACCGCTTCCAGCACCGGGTTGAGCGAGCATCAATTGCCCTCGTTGTGGTTGGCGTGCTGGTGGCGCTGCTGGTGACGCTCGTCGCCATCGCCCTCAGCGCGTCCTAAAGCCCCCCCGAGTCCCAGTAGAGCCAGATAGGCGTGCTTTGCTGCTCCGGAAATAGCCTCAATCTTGTAGGTCGCGCTTGTAGCGTGACGACTTTTCAAAAGTTGGAACTGGCGAGTCTTGGCTAATTCGGCGTTGGGCTGGGACTGACGACAGTCACCTCGACCGTCACAAAACCGTCGTTATCGCTTAGAATGTCGTCATCAATGCGCAGATAGAGCAGCCCCGATTCCCTCATCCACCAGACGCCGGCCCGGCCCACGTAAAACGGCTCCCCATTCTCACCTATACGCCCGATGAGCGCCCCACCCGGCACACTCGGCAGAGGGTAAAATGCGGGCGACATGTACCGGGCGTGCCCTTCCGGCCCGTGGTACTCGCCGGGCGTGTACACCCAGCTCCCCCTGGCCCTGATGCGCAACTCGTCCCCCTCGCGCACCCGCACCCCCACGCTCTGCCAGGACCGGTAGGCATAAACGCGGGAGGCAGGCAGCGACTCT
>QMOE01000016.1 GCA_003648125.1 Chloroflexota bacterium | reverse complement strand
TGGCGGGGTCGTAGAAATCGCTCGCTTCCGGATCGCGGCAAAAGGGGACGGGAGTGGGAGTGCCGGAGGGGACGGGAGTGATCGCGCGACTGCGCTCATTGAGAACAGGCGCGGCGCGGCGATCTGACGGCGCCGGACAGGTCCACCATTCGTTATCGTCCGCAGCATTATCAGTGGTATTGGCCGCGCCGTCGCTGAGCAGGACGATGACCCAAACGGCGGCGTCGGTGCTGCCATTGTTGACCAACTCTCCGACCGCCTCGCGGAGGCCGCCGCCAATGTTGGTAGAACCCCAACGGTAGCCGTAGCCCACCGCCATGCCCGCGTCATCCTCACCCCACCAGCCTCCCACGTGGGTCGGGCTGTTGCAGGCCTCGCCGGTGACGACGTTCTCGGCCGGGGGACGGACGTAGACGTTCAGAAGAGATGTATCGGTAATAGCGTTCAACACGGCCGGCTTGGTCGTCGTCAGAGGGATGACCACACCGCTGGAGGCGGTGAGGGTGACGGGAAAAGTCAGTGTGGGTGGGTCAAGGCAGGTGAACGATTCCACCGACTGGCTAAGCACCGGCGTCTTGTCCAGGTGATAAACGGCGAACTGATCCACACCGTCACGCATGAGTGTGTTGACGAACGCATGGGCGGCCCAGCGCACGGAGGGGGTGCCGTCGAAAGGCTGGCAGTTGCCCGCCGCAACGCAACCTTCCAGGCAGGTGAAAAAGTCCGGCTCGAGAAGGGAGGGATCGCAGGTAGTGTAGGCCATGGATTCGGACGTATCCAGCAGGAGCACCATGTTGAGCACCGCGGCCTCAGCCTCGGCCTGGGCATGGATGGTCACACTGTCGCCCCATACAAACCTCAGGAAAAACAGATTTACCTCCAAGTCCGCCTCAATGCGCACCCGCTTGCGCGGGCTTTCTCCCGCAGCCTGGCACAAGGTGCCGCTTTGGCCTGACGGGATATGCGGTTGATAGTTTACCCCCAGAAAATCTGTGACAGTGTCAGCGGCGCTCGGCTCATCGCACCAATAGAAACGAACATTGTGCAAACCCGGCAGTTGGAGCTGGAGGAGTTGCGCCGCAGAGTCGTAAAGCTCTTGCGCAGTCCGTCCCTCCCGATATTGGCCAACAGCGGCGACGGCAGCGGCGTCCACAGCCCGCCGCAGGTGGTCGTAGTGAACGAAAAGGACAGCCGCATCGGTCACAAGCCCCACCATGGCCAAGAGACCTACAAAGGCAAAAGTGACGATGATGATCGCCTGCCCACGTTGACCACCCAAGGATGGACACCACGCCTTGATCCGTCTTACCGCTTGCTTCATCACATTACTCCTGTGCTCGCTTTCCTATATCACTCTGGCTCGCCGGCCGGAACAGGGAAGATAGTATAGACCTGGGTCTTGATTGGGTCAGGGATAAAGTCACCGATGTTAAAGACACTGACGAGAAGATGATGCGAGTGAAAGATCTCGACGATGACGAAACCAGTCGAGGGAGCTGCAGCCCGCAACCGCCCGGTGATGACATCATTACCGAGTTGGGAGGAATGTATGCCATAGAGCGACCAGCAGCGGCAATTGCCAAGGGCTGCGGAAGTGCAACCCGGGTTCGTGTCTCCGTCGCTGACTCCTCGAAAATGATATGCCCAGTCGCTCGGGTGAGCGTGGCTGGCGAGGGGCCAACGATGCTTGATCTGGCCGTTATCGACACCGATGACAGTGATAACTATGTCATCCCCCTCCTCCGGCACAAAGGTATCCATCGGCACATTTTGAAAAGCCAGACATGCCAACTCGTAATAGAAATTATTGCTCTCCCCCTCCCGGCAGAGGATTTCCAGTTCTTCGAGCGTCATACTGGGATCAGTTCCCCCAATTGCAGGCGGACGCACATCAGGGAAGGAGGGTTGAGATGGCCGCATGTCCAAGGGATACTTACTCGTCAGTTCCGGGTCCAGGCTGGTACCGAAACGTGCGGCCTCTCGGCTGGCATCGAGAAAGGTCATATAACTCAGGGCGTACATTCCAACCTCGACCATCCCCGCGATGAGGATAAGCAAGACAGGCAGAACAAGCGCCGTTTCCAACATGCTCTGGCCACGGCTGGAAAAGAAAGGCTTTGGCCCCACGGAAGATACACCCTTTTCCATCATCTCTTACACCCTCCAAACAAGCGGGAAAGAAAAATATCCTTGATCAAATGTGACATTTGTCAAAGTAGTTACAACATTGTCAAGCTAATTATACCTCAAATAACTCATTCTCCGCAAGTATACCATAGTACTAGAGGGCACTGTCAATACGCCAAACAGAGCCTCGCATATGCGAAGCTCTGTTTGGTAATGTTGATCTGCTATGATGTTGCAATAGCCGTTTGGTTTGACTAGATAGAGCTGATGATGTCGCTAAAGATCTTGGCAATGGTCGGGCCTAGCAACGCCAGAATTACGATCACCACAATGGCTACCAAAACAAGAATCAACGCATACTCAACCAAACCCTGTCCTTCCTCACGCGGTAAAAACAGCATCTTTATCACCTCCTTTCCAATGAATTTGATTGGAAAAAGTTACCAAATCTGACTTTATTATACTAAATTCGCGCTGGCATGGCAATAGGAACTTGGTACCAGTTCATCCTATTCATCACGAGATAGGCAACTCGAAACCAACCTTTGTCCCACGCCCTATACTACTGTCGAAGTGAATCTGTCCGCCGAGCATCTCTACCCGCTCGCGCATCGTCGCCAGGCCTAGCCGATCTGCGTCCGACGAATTGAGCATATCGGTCAACTCAAAACCACTGCCATTGTCTTCGACCGCTACGCGAACGAGGCTCTCTCCTATATCCAGGTTGATTTGAACGTTGCTGGCATTACCATACTCGACCGCGTTGTTTAGCAATTCCTGAACGAGTCGAAAAACCGTGACTTCTTTGTGCGATTCCAGCCGCCGCTCTTTACCCGTAGTTACTAGATTAGTATTAACTCCACTGTTGTCGGAAAAACTATCTACGTAACGCCGGAGGGTGGGCACCAATCCCAAATCGTCCAGCATCATCGGACGCAGGTTCAAGATCAACCCCTTGACCACCTGGAAGGTCGCTGCCACAGCGCTTTTCAGATTAGCCAACTCTGCTCGCGCTCTCTCAGCATCTATGTCAAAAAGCCGTCCGCAGATCTCGGCCTGGAGGATCAGGTTGGTCAGAGCTTGGGCCGGGCCATCGTGCATCTGCTGACTAAGTCGCAACCGTTCTCGCTCTTGAGCTTCGATGATGCGGACAAGGAGAGACTGGGCAGATTCTTCTTTTTCCGAAATGGTGGTCTCGTACCCGGCGTGGTTGGTGATTTCGAGCGTGCTACGGAGCAAATCGAGGTGGCGCGTCAGGTGACGCTGGTCGCTCTGTAACTTTTCCAACTGGCCTCGCATAGTAAAGAGCCGTTGCTGTGTGTCCAAGACAGTCGTATACGCTTCCTGGATGTCGCCACGCGGCACGGTGTCCAGCGCCGCTTCGATCTGCCGCAGTCGGTTAGTGGCTTGCGTGTTGCGCTGTGCCAGACGTTCTACCTCGGCGGTCGTCTGCTGAATCAGCAGATCAATCTCCTTGAGTTCACGTTGAGCCTGACCATAGTCTCGATTGCACTCTTCCAAGAACTGCTCGGATGATGTGATAGCTCCAGTTTCGGTTGAAACAGCCATTCGTTTGCTCCTAGCTTTGCCTGATGTATCTCACTCGTGATGCCGATGAAGTGGGTTGATTCCTACCGTTCGCGTAAGGGCACCCATCCGTGCCGGAGGGCATAGACCGTTGCTTGTGTCCGATCCGCCACCCCCAATTTGCTCAAGATGGCAGTCATGTGGTTCTTGACCGTCTGGTGGCTGATCCCCAAGTAATAGGCAATTTCCTTGTTACTCATACCCCGGATGACGAGTTCCAGAATTTCCATCTCACGGGGGGAGAGCGGAGATAGAAACCGTGCCTCTCTATCAATCTCTCCATTACCAAAGCGGCGAAACTCTTTCAGGAGCCACTCGCCAATACCCTTTTCGTCCATGATCGTATTATCGACAACGTATTGTCCCTGGCTCACATGTCGAATGACGTCTATCAATTTCCCGGGACTGACGTCCTTGGCGTGATAAGCTGATGCTCCGGCCCGGATAGCGTGATAGACTTGTTCCTTATCGTCGTAAGCAGTGAGCATTATGATCTTGATTTCAGGACAGAGCCTCTTGAGTTCACGAGTGGCCTGCAAGCCATTGAGGGTTGGTAGATTGATGTCCATCATCACCACATCCGGGAGTAACTTTTGTGCTAACTTGATTGCCTCATAGCCATCGGCAGCCTCCCCTACGATGCACAGGTCCTCTTGTACAGCCAAGACGTTCCGCAACCCCTGACGAAAGACAGGATGATCATCTACGATCATCACTTTGATTCTGCTCGCCATACCCCCCCCACGACATGCCTTGTTTGGTTACACCCTAGTAAAGTATACCACACAACAGGCAAGAAGCGCAACTGGCGGGTGCTGTGAATTGTGCGTCATTTTCTCGCGCGCCATGGAACGCGGTCATTGGAGCGCGGCCATCTTGGCCGCATGCGGGCGGGTCGTAGGGGCGAGGCAACGGGTCGTAGGGGCGAGGCAATGCCTCGCCCCTACTCGGCGGGGACGCCCGCGCTCCCAGGCAAGACCCACTACTATGTTCACCCCCAAAGACGGAAATGTAGGTCACGTTAAAAACATGACGATATTTGTTGCTGGCGTCACGCTGCAAGCGTGACCTACAAGGTCGCGGTTATTTTCGGAGTAGCTATTCTTGTCACCTCTTGCCAGTGATGGTATAATCGCGGCTCGTAATATCATATCACACATTCAAGAAAGGATTTGTACATGCATTTTGATTTAGAACAACTTATCATGACCGTCGGGTACGTGGGCCTGTTCGCGATTGTCTTTGCCGAATCAGGCCTGTTTTTTGGCTTTTTTTTCCCCGGCGATAGCCTCCTGCTCACAGCAGGGCTATTGGCCTCCCGCGACCTGTTGGATTTCCCCACTCTGCTAATCATATTGTTCCCGGCGGCGGTGCTGGGTGATACAGTGGGTTACTGGTTCGGAGCCAAGGTCGGGCCGCCGCTCTTTAAGCGAGAAAAGTCGCTTTTCTTCAAGCCCAAGAACCTGTTGGCGGCAAAAGCGTTTTACGACAAGCACGGCGGCAAGACAATCACGCTGGCGCGCTTTATGCCCTTCATCCGCACTTTTGCCCCCATCGTGGCGGGCGCGGTAGGGATGGAGTATCGCCGCTTTTTGGCTTTCAATCTCCTCGGTGGGATAGTTTGGGCCGTTGGGATGACGAGCCTGGGTTACTACCTTGGCTCCGCTCTGGGGCACATCGAGGGAGTTGACCATTACTTTACGCTGCTGGTGCTGGTCTTCTTTTTCATTCCGGGGATTCCTACGCTGATCCATCTGTGGAAGGATAACCGCGAAAATATACTCGGCTGGGTGAATGCGCGGTTGGGACGCGAGGACAAGTGAAACGTAGAGAGTGAAACGTCAAATGTGAGCGGTGTCCTGGCTTGCGTTTGACGTTTCGCTTGCCAGCCTGCGCCCGGCAATGAACAGCGCGACGACGAACACCACAGTCAACAGGCCGAGCGTCCCCAAGAGCGCCAATATCCCCAGGCTCGCAAGCCCAACCCGGAGAGATTCTCCCCCGTGTACCAACGCGCCCGCGCTCAGGAACGCCGCTCCCACTGCGATACCGTTCCACAACCCGTGGATAGTTACAGCGGCGGCGTAGCATCCTAACAGCCGCAGAGGCCGTCGCGCCGTCCAGAATTGTCCCCAACCCCAGCCGACCAACCCGCCGGTGAAACAGTGCATCGCCGTCGCGCCAAAGCGAGAGACGGCCCCGGCAGCCCAGCCTTCCGCGCCGCCCAACGTGCCACCGAGCAAATTCTCCACCAATGAAAACCCCACCCCACCGGCCACCCCCCACAGGAAAGATTGCGCCGGAGAGGGACGAACCCAGCGGGCCACCACACCAACAGCCAGTGTCTTGAAGGCTTCCTCTATCAACGGGACGGGGATGGAGAATAGGGCCAACGCAGAGATAACGATCACTGGCGAGAGCAATAGTTTGAGCAGGCTGGTGATATCCTGTTGCCCAGTCAGGTCTTGCAAGTTTTCCGTCAGCGCTGTGACCTGTTCTGCTCCACCGGGTTGCAGCATGGCGACGACGGTCACCACTACGACGAGCGCGAAAACGAGGAGCACTTCTCCGATGAACGAGGCCCCAAAGCCCAGTGAACTTGCACCGGCGATGGAGGCGACGACCTCGCGCCATGAGCCTACCGTCCCGCGCAGCGCCCATCCGACCAGCCAGAGCATAATCAGCGGCGGGAGAGTCATCGCCAGGACGTGGATAGGGGGTAAAAGGAGAGCCGGGGCCCAAGACCGCGTACCGATCAAGGCCCCCAGCCCAATGACAAGCGGCAGCAGGAGCCACAGCAACCAGGCGCGACGTGGGTTGAACTGACGGGAAGGCCGGCCCCGCCAACCGGCCCACCCGTGTAGCAGCAACGAAACACCAAGCCCCAGGCTCAACGCCAGCACACCCGCCAGCGGCAGCGTCTCTGTCGGGGTCAACGGGCCTGCACTGATGATGAACAGCGCCAACGTCAGCAGCCCGCCTCCGCAAGTCAACACAGAGAGAACCAGACTGAAAATAACGACGATGAGCCACAACGTGCTGCGGTGCATCCTCCCTGTCCCTGGCCTACCGTTCCTCAATCAAAATCGTCTCAATGACGTCAGGCTCCGGCTGATCAGGCCCCGGCTGGGTCGGCGTGAGACTCTGGGCCACGTCCATCCCCTCAACAATGTGGCCGATAATGGTGAATTTGCCATTCAAATCCGGCAAGGGCGCATAGGTGATGAAAAACTGACCGTTGTTACCGTTTGGCTGCGGGGTGTACAACGCCAACATACCGGCCTCGTCAAAGGTCAGGTCGGGGTTGACCTCGTCGCCGCAGGTATAGCCTGTGAAAGCCAGACTAAAGCCATTGTTGGTGGGATCGCCGCTCTGCGCGACGAACTCGGGGTCCACGTAGAAAAAAGTTTGCCCGTCGTACCAGCCATCTTGCGCCAGGAAAGCAAAACTGTTGACGTTGACAGGAGCCTGCTCGGCAAAAAGCTCGACGACAAAATCTCCCTTGCTTGTGCTAAAGGTAGCAAGGTATTCCTTCTCAGGGTCAACCACCTGGGGCGGAACATCAGGATATTGCTCCGGCGGGTCCGTCACCAGTTGAATAAAGTTGTCAATGAGGATGGGATTAAGCCCCAGTTGCTGGGTCGGATAGACCACCCCGTTGATGATGTAACTGGGCGTGCCACTGAGAGCGCCATCCATAGCATCTTGGGTATCGGCGTTGATTCTATCCAGGTAAGTGTGATTGTCCAGGTCATTGACAAACTGCTCTGTATCCAGCCCCAATTCTTCCGCGTACTCGACCAGCAGAGGCTTCATCTGGTCTGGCGAGAACTGATTCCAATCTTGTTGACGTTGGTAGATCATGTCGTGCATCTCCCAGAACTTGCCCTGGGCAGCAGCAGCCTCGGTAGCCTCGGCGGTGATGAGCGCCTTGTCGTGAAAGCTCAACGTAAAGTGACGATATACCATCCGCAAATCTTCACCGTGCGTATCTTCCAGATACGTCCGCAGCGTAGCCAACGCTGCGCAGCCCGGTCACTGAAAGTCGGCGTACTCGATGAAGGTGATGGGAGCGTCATCCGGCCCGTGGACATGATCCTGCTCCGTCACCGGCGGAATGTGAGGGTTGATCGGGAACTCGAGCGGCGACGCCACGCAAGTAGCCGGGCCGGAGGGAACCACGACAGTGGTCGGCGCCGGCGCGCTTGTCGTGGGTAGAGTCGTTGGCGATGGCGCTGGGCTTGCCGATTCACTATTATCACATCCGGCGACCAGTCCCAGCAATAGAACTATTAACAACAGCGCAAATTTGCGCATAGCAGCCTCCCTTGTCTGATGATTCTCTACCGGACACTTTTGCCAAGTTTCTGTTACACAGAGATTCGCGGAGGGTTCACAGAGACGCCTGTCTGCCGACAGGCAGGCACAGAGATTCTTTGAAGGAATCTGCCAGTACGAAGCGGCTCTTTTGTCAAATTATCCAAATTTCAACGTCTCAGCAGCAATTCCCATTTTGTAGCCGCGATTTCGCAATCGCGTCTGTTTTCCCACGTAAAGCACCCTGCGCGATTGCGAAATCGCGGCTACTTTTCACCCATAACGGGAATTGCTGACGTCTCAGTGTATCTCTGCTTTCTCTGCGCTCTCTGTGTAACTGATTTTGGCTTCCTTGAAAAAGTGCCCGGTAGTAAATCTGATGAATGGACGATATTGTACCACAAATGGATGAAACGTGAAGTGAGGATGTCCGTCAAATTTTTACACTGAGTGGCTGATCCTGCCTGGGAGCGCGGGCGTCCCCGCCGAGGGAGGATAGGGGCGAGACAGTGCCTCGCCCTTACGACAAGTCAGGATGACCGCGTTCCGTGGCGTCCCCCCATAAAATGGGGTGTTTGGCAAATGGCGAGATTTGGGGTAGAATGAACACAAGCCAGTCAGTTGCCAACCCGTCGTTTCGTAGGGAGAGTAATGGACGATAAACGCAAGCCTCTAGCTGTAGTGGAAAACCGCATTGAGGTGACCGCTTCGCCAGAGATATTGTGGGCCTGTTTTGCCGACGTCAACAAGTGGCCCAATTGGTTTCCCGGCTTGATCGAGGCAGAGTGGATAGCCGGAAACGCCTGGACCCTGGGAGCGCAGTTCCGCCAAAGCGTGAGGTTTGGCTTCCCTCTCGGCAAAGTGACCGGGGTCGGCGCGGTCATAGAGATCAGTCCCCTACCTTACGTGGCCTGGGAGGGAAAGGTGGCGGGGCTGGAGGCGATTCACGGTTTTCGCTTCAACGCCACCGCTGGCGGCACCGAGGTACTCTGCCGGCACGAGTTCTACGGCTCACTGGCGCTACTGGCCCGGTTCATGTTCCTCACTCGCCGCGTGCGCAAAATCTATCAGGCAGCGTTGGAGGGACTAAAAGCCTACGTCGAGACGGGGACGATACAACTGCGGATGCCGGTGTAGAGACACGTGAAACGTAAAATCGGAGTGATTCTGAATCTGGCGCTCGGCCTGCTCGCCGCGTGTACGACGGTCACAACCCCCGCGCCGACAACGTCGGGCGACGAGGTACGCTTTGCCCAACAAAGGGAGCAAATGGTGCTTGAGACAATCGAGAGACGAGGTATCACTGACAAGGATGTGCTAAATGCCATGCGCGCCGTCCCCCGCCACCTCTTTGTACCCGAAAATGAACAAGCCCACGCCTACGGCGACTACCCACTGCCCATCGGCTACGGCCAGACTATCTCCCAACCCTACATCGTCGCGCTGATGACGGAACTGCTGGCGTTGAAAGAGGGGGACAAGGTATTGGAAATCGGCACAGGCTCCGGCTACCAGGCCGCTATCCTGGCCGAGATCCCCGGTATCGAGGTCTATACCGTCGAAATCATCCCCGAACTGGCCGAGTCCGCCCGCGAGCGATTAAAGAGTCTGGGTTACGCCAATCTCCACTGCCAGCAGGGAGACGGCTACTATGGCTGGCCCGAACACGCCCCTTTCGACGCTATCATCGTCACCGCCGCCCCCGACCACTTGCCCCCATTGCTGCTGGATCAACTGGCTAACGGGGGGCAGATGGTGATTCCCATCGGATCACCGGGCGCCTACCAGACGCTGTGGAAATTTGTGAAAAGCGACGCCGGGGAGCTAAAGGCTCTCAATATGGGGGGCGTCGCCTTTGTCCCGCTCACCGGGCCGGGGGCGGAGGAGCACGGCGGCGAGGGGGGACACGAATGGCCCCTGCCGTGATCCAGGCGCCCAAATAGCAGGCCGCCCCCACTGCCAGGACAGCGGAAAAGCCGCAGGAAAGCGCCAGCAAGGCAGCCAAAATCGAGGCCGTGACCGAGACCGCCCCGTTGACTCCCCAGGCCCAGGCGATGAGGCCGGGTGATTTCCGCCCCAGCAACGCCAACCCCTGGGGAAAGGGTATCCCCATCAGCAGGCCCGGCGGTGCCAGCGCCGCCACCGCGATGAGCAATCTGGCTCCCAGCGACGCGGCCAGAGTCGCCTCGAAGAGGACGGGCAACCCTAGCGCGTACCCGCCGACGAGCAGCGGCAACAGGATCAGCGCCAGCCGCAGCGGTACGCGGTGGCTGACCAGGCTTCCCAGCCCGGAAAACAGGAGCAGCGCAAAGAGCACCGTCGCCATCGCATAGGCCGGGTGGCCCAGGAACAGGATGAAGCGCTGCAAGAGTGGAATCTCCACGCACAGATAGCCCAGTCCCAGCAGGGCAAAGTATCCCAGCGGCGCGGTCACCGATTTTCCCCGCCCCACACTTTGCCGCGCCGCCAGCGGCAGCAGGATCAGCACGCCCGCCGCAAGAGTCCCCAGCGCCAACATCGCCAGCAGCACAAAGTAACCCGTGCCGCCGAAAGGCTGCCAGGTGTGACCAGCCATCGCCAGCACCTCTTGGGTCTGCCCCCACTTGAAAAAGTGACCAAAGAAGGGATGATCGTCCGTCGGCGGCGTCACGTCGAAGGGATAGGCTCGGTACCAACTCCCTCTGTCCTCCGCCTCCAGCAGTCCGACGCAGGCGCGGTAATAGTCCGGCTCTGGCAGCACGTTGTACACGTTTACCTCGTCCGGGCGAATGTCGGGGAGGTAGACCAGATCGAAGGCGCGCGCGGCGGCAAAGGCGCGGATGGTCTCTAATTCCTCCCCGGTGAACGGGCCGCGCCGGGCCAGGATGAGCATCTGCTGGTAGCTGCGCAGCGCGACCAGTTGGGTTCGCGGGTCGCCCCCGGCCCGCTCGACCGCTTCCACAGTCAGCGCAAAAGCGCGGATCGCTTCGGAGGGGGGCGCTTGCAGCCAGCGCGTCACCACCAGCAGGCCGCCTTCGTCCAGCCGGGCCAGGTAGTCGCCGAAAGCCTGGACGGTGTAGCGATACTCCTCGGCCAGGCTGTACGCGCCGGAGGTGACCGGTCGCTGCGGCGCGGTCAGCGAGAGCGATACCACGTCGTACCGCTGCCGCGCCCGGCGCGCGTAGGCCCGCCCCTCCTCCACCACGACGGTGACGCGGGGATCGTCGTACAGGTTGCCGGCCCACTCTCCCTGCGCCCGCACCGCCGCGACGATGAGCGGGTTAGCCTCGACCGCCGTCACCGCCCGCGCCCCCTCCGCCAGCGGGGTCAGCACGTCGAAACCGCCGCGCGGCTCCAACACCAGCGCGCGCGCGTTGGGCCGCAGCCGGTAGGAGAGCGCGGTCAGCAGGCAATCGGTGAACGGCAATTCTGTAAAGCCCGGCGGGACGTGGCTGATGGCGCTCAGGTCATCGCCATCTACTGTGAGACCTAGTTGAGCCGGCGGCCCGCTCGTGCAGATAAAGCCGCGTCCGGGCAGGCTGCGCATGCTCGCCGAGCGCGCGACGTCCACCCGCGAAAAGCCGTTCCAGCGTTGAGAGATTAACTCCGCATCGGGGTAGAGGAGAATGTAGCTGAGGCTCTTGTACGGCGAAAGCCGAATTTCGAGGAAAGAGGGAGTGATCAGAGCAACAGCCAGCAAAACGAGAACAAGCGCCACTTGCGCACTTGCAAACTTGCCACTTGTAACCCGCAACTGAAAGAGGAGAGCGGAGAGGAGGCCCAGGGCGGCTGAGAGGATGACGGCGCCCTCGCTGCCCATCAGCGATGGGGCGACGACGGCCAAGAGGCAGCCGATGGCCGAGCCGGTCAGGTTGGCCGCGTAGGTGCAGTTGGCAACCTCAGGCCGCGCTGCCAGCAGCAGGCCGACGGCGGCACCGCTGCAAAAGAATGGCGTCGCCAGCGCGATATAGTGCAGCGTCAGCACAACCGCTTGCCGCCAGTCGTGGGCGATGCGGAACGAGTCGAAGGGAACGTAGAGGGTGAGGGCGTAGGAGCCGACAGCCGTGAGAGCGAATCCCCAACTGAGCAGGGGCAACGCGCGCGCGGGGTTGCGCTCTTTTAGCCAGGGGAAGAGGGCCAGAAAGGTTCCGCTCGCGCCAAAGCCCAAGAGTGCCAGACTGACGATCATAAAGGCAAAGTGGTAGAATTGCGCGATGGAAAAAATGCGCGTCAGGTTGATCTCGAAAACGAGCGTGGCCGCCGAAAGGAGAAAAAGCCCTGCGTAGGTGGTCATCCTGTTGCTCCTGGCTCTATTGTACTCGACATGTTACAATGACGCCAGAAGGCGCAAGGCGCAAATTCGTTCAAATTCGCTCCTTTCCCAATTCGCTCTAGTGTTACTGGTGATTACCCACATGTCTGTAGCGCCTTTCCAGGCTCGACAATTTCACCACAGAGACACGGAGAACAGAGTTTTAGAGTCTACTTTTGTTTTTCTCTGTGCCCTCCGTGCCTCTGTGGTAAGATGTGGGTAATCACCAAAGTGTTAGCGTTGACGCCTTTCCCAAACGGCGGTACAATAAACATGGGCCGCTTTTGGTCCGTTTAAGTAAATTGGGTGTGTTTCAAATGAGTTGGGTAGGCGCGCTTTCCATAGCGCGCGGTATGGAAACCACGCCTACTTCTAACCGAAATGAAACGCACCCAAGTAAATTGTGGGAGGTCAAAAATGGAAAAACAAATTGGTACAGATAAAGTCAAGCGCGGCCTGGCGCAGATGCTCAAAGGCGGCGTGATTATGGA
>QMOE01000015.1 GCA_003648125.1 Chloroflexota bacterium | reverse complement strand
TATGCGGCCACGCCCGTCCCACTGTATGGTTATTTATTCGCTTTTCTACTAGCCACCTGACAGTTTTGAAAAACACAGCTAAAACGTCGGTTGAGTGGCTAAAAGCCGTATCGAAACCACGTTTTGGCGCAGTTCTGAGTTTCGATACGCCACTCCGTGGCTACTCAACCGGCGAACTGCTGCAAAGTGTCAGGTAGCTAGTTCGCTTTTTTCGCTCTTTGTGTCGCTCGCGTCTGTGCTTTTGCTTTCTTCTGATTTTTTCTCTTGCGATTGCTTCTTTGTGCTGCTGGGCTTTGAAGTTGAAGACTTGGCTCGATTGTCGGTGACGTAAAAGCCCGAACCTTTGAAAATGACCCCGACAGGTTGGATCAACCTGTGTACTTGTCCCCCGCACTCGGGGCAGATTTTCACAGGCTCATCGTTCATGTGCTGCCAGCGTTCAAAGCGCACACCACAGACCTGACACTGATATTCATACAATGGCATACTCTTGCTAATCTCCTACCAAACTCTACTGGATATTATACCGCGAATGGATTGCTTGCGCAAGCAGATTCGCCGCCCGCAGCGCGTGTTCTTGCTGCCAAATGTGAATGTGCTATAATCAACTCTCGATGGCACTTTTCAGACGTATCATTTTGGTGCGTTTCATTTCGGTTAGAAGTAGGCGCGGTTTCCATACCGCGCGCTATGGAAAGCGCGCCTACCCAACTCATTTGAAACACACCCGTATCATTTTAGTGCGGGCAGGCAAAACCTGCCCTTACATAGGTAGTATCATCTCAATAATCCGGGGGAATGTAGGTCGGAATGGTATTCCGACCAGCCGGATTACCAATCCGGCCTACAAATGCCCCAACTTTTTGAGAAGATACCATAGGTATGTGAGAGGAATATGGCAGAGATAGCTTTGTGGCACGACCGTACAGTGGAGGCAGTAGTCGAGACTCTGGGAACCGACGTGGCAGCCGGCCTTACGGTGGCCGAAGCCAAAACCAGACTGGCTCAACATGGCCCCAACGAACTGGCAGAACACCCTCGCCCCGGTTTTTGGCAACTATTGTTGGACCAGTTCAAAAATTTTGTCGTCATCATTCTCCTTGTCTCCGCTGTCATCTCTTTCTTGCTGGGGGATGTGATAGAGGCCAGCGCGATTATGGCTATCGTCATCCTCAACGCCGTCCTGGGTGTGATCCAGGAGAGCAAGGCGGAGGAGGCGCTGGCGGCGCTCAAAAAGATGGCTGCTCCCGAGGCCCATGTCCTGCGAGATGGTCACCGCGTCACCGTTCCGGCCCGCGAACTGGTCCCCGGCGACGTCGTCTTCTTGGAGGCCGGGAATTATGTCCCCGCCGACCTGCGTCTCATAGAGAGCGTCAACCTCAAAATTGACGAGGCGTCGCTCACGGGCGAGTCGCTGCCGGTGGAAAAACGCGCCAACACGACAATGCCGAAAGACGCTCCCCTGGGTGACCGAATCAACAGTGCCTTTATGAGCACCACGGTCACATACGGGCGTGGCGCGGGCGTCGTCGTGGACACCGGCATGCAGACCCAGATTGGCCTCATCGCCGAGATGATCCAGTCCTACGAAGAGGAGCCTACGCCCCTCCAGCGCCGCCTGGATCAACTGGGACGCTGGCTGGGTTGGGGATCGCTGGCCCTCTGCGGCATCGTCTTCATCGAAGCACTGATCCAGGATACCGATCTCTCTCTCATCTCCACCCAGGGGGCGATCCCCTACCTGGTGCAGACCAAACAGCAGATTATGGACCTGTTCATCGTCGCGGTCAGCCTGGCGATTGCCGCCGTCCCGGAGGGACTGCCGGCGGTCGTCACCATTTGCCTGGCGCTGGGGATGCGCGAGATGGTGCGGCGCAACGCCCTCATTCGCCGCCTGCCGGCGGTGGAGACGCTGGGCAGCGCCACCATCATCTGCTCCGACAAGACCGGCACCCTGACCCAGAACGAGATGATGGCTGTGCGGCTCTATGTGGCGGAATGGCGGCTGGACGTGAGCGGCGAGGGGTATCAGCCCACGGGCGAGTTCGACCACTATGGCGACCCCGCCGACCCACGCGGCAACGCCGAGATCATGACCCTGCTGACCGGCAGCCTGCTCTGCTCCGACGCGCGGCTGGAACCGCTAGAGACCGAGGAAGACGGCAGGCGGTATCGCATGGTGGGCGACCCGACGGAGGGGGCGCTGGTGGTAGTTGCGGCCAAGGCCGGCCTGTGGCGCGATGAGGTGGAAAAGCGGCAGCCCCGCGTGGCTGAAATCCCCTTTGATAGCGATCGCAAGCGTATGAGCACCATTCATCGCATAGACGGAGGCCAGGAGGCACACGTTGCTTACGTCAAGGGTGCGCCCGACGTTATGCTGCCTCTCTGCGACGCGATTCTGGAGGAAGGCAAGGAGATTCACCTCACGCTGGGGCGGCGTAATCACATCGAGAACGTCATCCGCGATTTGGGGCAGGATGGGCTGCGTGTGCTGGCCGTGGCGCAGCATTCCCTGGATCAACTTCCGGATCAGTTGGACGCCGACGCGATTGAAAAGGACCTGGTGCTGCTCGGCCTGGTGGCGATGACTGACCCGGCCCGGCCGGAGGTTAGACCCGCAGTGGAGAAAGCGCGACAGGCAGGCATCCGCACTATGATGATCACGGGTGACTATCCCGATACTGCCCGTGCCATCGCCCAGGAGGTTGGCCTGTGGCGGCCCGGCAGCGAGGTGCTCACCGGCGCAGAGTTGAACGATCTCTCCGACGAACAATTGGCCGAGCGCATCGAACACGTGGACGTTTTCGCCCGCGTCTCTCCTCAGCACAAGGTGCGCATCGTCGAGGCGCTCAAGGAGCGAGACCACGTGGTCGCTATGACGGGCGACGGCGTCAACGACGCCCCGGCTCTCAAGCGGGCCTCCATCGGCGTGGCCATGGGCATCACCGGCACCGACGTCTCCAAAGAGACGGCGGACATGGTGCTCACCGACGATAACTATGCCTCCATCGTCTCGGCCGTCGAGGAAGGGCGCGTCATTTACTCCAACATCCGCAAGTTTGTCTACTATTTGCTCTCCTGCAACCTGGCCGAGATCATGATCATTTTCCTGGCTACCCTGGCCGGATCGCCGCCGCCGCTGACCGCTATTCAATTGCTGTGGCTGAATCTACTCACCGATGGCGCACCCGCGCTGGCGCTGGGGCTGGAAAAAGGTGATCCAGACATCATGGAGCAGCCGCCGCGCCCGGTGAACGAGCCGATCATCAATCGCTTGATGGTCGTTGGCATGATTGTGCAAACGGTCGTCATCACAACGGTTGTATTGGCCGCTTACTACATCGGCTGGAGCTGGGATTCTGCCAATCTGGCGCTGGCCCAGACAATGGCTTTTGTCACACTTTCGGCCTCTGAACTGGTACGCTCCTACACCGCTCGCTCGGAGCGTGTCTCTTTGCTCCGTTTAGGCGTCTTTAGCAACAAGTATATGCAGTACGCTGTGTTGCTTTCCGTCGTTCTCTTGTTCTGTGTGATCTATGTCCCTTTCCTCCGGCCAATCTTTAACACGGCACTGTTGGGGGCGCGGGAATGGGCCGTCGTTCTGCCGTTGCTGCTAGTGCCCGGCATCGCTGCCGAGATCACCAAGGCTATCGTGCGGCTGCGTTCCCGGCAGCGCACGGCCACAGTCACGGCGTAGAACTTGCCGGGTCAGCCAGACCTCTGAGGTTTCGCAAACCTCGGAGGTCTTTTCTGTGCGAGTTGCAATTCTTTTGGGTATCCTGTAAAATAACACGCAACGGCACGAGATTCGCGGAGCCAAGTGCCATGATGGGTTAAGGAGGTGTCGAAATGTTCAGAGAAAGAATACAGGCTAATTACGAAAAGTTGACCCCCAGTTTTCGCAAGATCGCTGATTTCATCTTGCAGCGGCCGCTGGATACTGCTTTTATGACCGCCACGGAGATGGCTCATACTATGGAGGTGGACGCGGCAACCGTCGTTCGCTTCGCTCAAACTCTGGGCTATTCCGGTTTCCGGGAACTCATCAAGGAGATACAGGAAATTATCAAGGCGGAACTGATGGCATCCTACACCACTACCCTGGATGCTCCTGATGATATGGGTCTCTTTCGCAGCCTCCTGGAGAACGAGCGGCGCAGTCTCTCATTGGCGCAGGCCCGTCTGACGGAGCAGGCCAATGCCATTCTCCCCATGCTCTTGGGCGCCCATCACATCTGGGTTCTGGGCCAGGGAACTGGCGCCCATCTGGCCGCCCTCTGCGCTTCTTCTCTGAGAGAGTTGGGTCTGCCTGCTATATCCATTGCCTCCGATCCCTTGAGCGTCGCGGCGAATCTTGCCGGGGTGGGCGTCGTGGATGTGGTGATAGGCTTCTCGCTCACCGGGATGGACTTGCAAGTGGCCGATGCCATCAGCTTTGCGCGCCAGCGTGAGGCCAAGACGTTGGCCTTCAGCGCTTCTCACGTCGCGGCGACGGCCCTGGCAGCCGAGACGACCGTCATCTGCCCCGGCCCTACGCAGGTGCACGTGCCATCGTTCACCGGTCTGGCTGCTATGATCGTCGTGCTCGTGGCGGCATTTGTGGCCCGCTACCCCGATGACGCAGCGGGGATAAAGGCGGACATGCAACGGGCTTACCGCGATCTGCTGGAACTCGAGGCCATTAGTTCATCGGAGGTGAACGTCAAAGAGTTGTGGCGCGAGTTCTAAGCGATGTCTCAAGATCACATCCTCGCTATTGACTGCGGCACCCAATCGGTGCGCGCGCTCGTCTTTGACCTGCGCGGTGACCTGGTACACAAAGTCCGCGTGCCTATTGAGCCGTATTTCTCTGAGCAGCCCGGCTGGGCCGAGCAGCATCCCGCCTACTTTTGGGAAAACGTCTGCGCCGCCTGTCAGCAACTCTGGCAGGTGTCTCCTGTTATCAGGGATGCCATAGCGGGCGTGGCCCTCACCACCCAGCGGGCGACGATGGTCAACGTGGACGAGCGCGGCGAGCCGCTCCGTCCGGCCATCGTCTGGCTTGACCAGCGCCGCACCGAGGGACTAGAGCCAATCGGCGGGCTGTGGGGGTTGGCCTTCCGCTTGAGCGGGATGACCGAAACGGCCGCCTATCTTCAGGCGGAGGCCGAGGCCAACTGGCTGCGCACATCCCAGCCGGAAATCTGGGAGCACACGCACAAGTATCTGTATCTCTCTGGCTATTTGACCTACAAGCTGGTGGGCCGCCTGGCGGATAGCGTGGGCTGCCAGGTGGGCTACATGCCCTTTGACTACAAGCGGCTGACCTGGGCGAAAAAGTCGGACTGGAAGTGGCGGGCGCTGCCGATGGACGAGCGACTGCTGCCCGAACTGGTCACGCCAACAGAGGTGCTGGGCGAGATCACTCCCCAGGCCGCCTCGGAGACCGGTATCCCGGCGGGGCTGCCCCTCATCGCCGCCGCCGCCGACAAGGCCTGCGAGGTGATCGGGGCCGGATGCGTGGAGCCGCACGTCGCCTGCCTCTCCTACGGCACCACAGCCACCGTCAACACCACCAGCCGTCGCTATGTCGAGGTTATCCCCCTCATTCCGCCCTACCCCAGTGCCGTCCCTGGAGCGTACAATCTGGAATTACAGGTTTACCGGGGTTATTGGATGGTCAGTTGGTTCCGGCGCGAGTTCGGCTTGCGAGAGGAGCAACTGGCCCACGAGCGGGGCTGCGAGCCGGAGGAGTTGTTCGATGAACTGATCGAGGCGGTGCCGCCCGGCTCAATGGGGTTGACGTTGCAGCCCTACTGGTCGCCGGGATTAAAGCTGCCGGGACCGGAGGCCAAGGGAGCTATCATCGGCTTTGGGGACGTGCATACCCGCGCTCACATCTATCGCGCCATCCTGGAGGGGTTGGCCTACGCGCTGCGCGAGGGGTTGGAGCGCACTCAAAAGCGGCTGCGGGTACGGACGACCGAGGTGCGCGTCTCTGGCGGCGGGTCGCAATCGGACGCCGCCATGCAGATCACGGCCGATATTTTCAACCTGCCCGCCAGCCGGCCCCACGTCTATGAGACCTCCGGGCTGGGAGCGGCGATGGACGCGGCGGTGGGATTGGGGCTGCACCCGGATTTCGAGACGGCGGTGGCAGAGATGACGCGCGTGCGCGACAGGTTCGAGCCGCACCCCGACGCGCGTGACATTTACGAAGGACTGTACCGGCGGGTCTACAAGCAGATGTACCGGCGGTTGCGCCCGCTCTACGACGAGATTCGGAGCATCACCGGGTATCCGCCGAGGTAGGGCGGTTTTACTGACCGCCTTACTTTGGCGCAAGGGTGAGAGCCTGGCGAAGGTCGTCAAAGCCTTTGCCGGGCTTTTGACGTATTACGGTAAAAGTGACACGTTTGTTACACAGAGATGCGCAGAGGAGTCACGGAGAGCCTCGGAGTGTTTTTCTTTGTGATCTCTGCGTATCTCTGTGTAAAACAGTGCGACTTTTGCCTCAATGTCTTTTTACCTTTTGGCCGCTTTTGATGTATAATCATACCCAATATGAAAGAGCGCATAATCTCACCCCAACCTCAAGAGGAGGAAGTCACCCTCGATAACGCACTGCGCCCGCAGCGGCTAGCCGATCTGATCGGGCAGGAGCGTGTGCGGGAGAACCTCTCTATCCTGATCGAGGCGGCCAAACAGCGCAACGAATCACTTGATCACGTATTGCTGTACGGCCCGCCGGGCCTGGGCAAAACCACGCTGTCCCACATAATTGCCAATGAGATGGGTATGCCCATCCGCATCACCTCCGGCCCGGCCATTGAGCGGGCCGGTGATCTGGCCGCCATCCTGAGCAACCTGCGCGAGAAGGAGGTGCTGTTCATTGACGAGGTGCATCGCCTGGGCCGGGTCGTCGAGGAAATTCTCTACCCGGCAATGGAGGATTTTGCGCTTGATTTTGCCATCGGCAAGGGGCCTAGCGCCCGTTCCATCCGGCTCAAGCTGCCGCGCTTTACCGTCGTGGGGGCCACCACCCGGCTGGCGCTGCTGACCGCCCCGCTGCGCACTCGCTTTGGCGCCATCTTCCGGGTGGACTTTTACGACCAGGAAGCGTTGGAGGCCATTGTGCGCCGCGCCGCTTGGGTGCTGAAAGTGGAGATGGACGACGCTGGTGCGGCCGAGATCGCCCGCCGCGGGCGGGGCACGCCCCGTGTGGCGCTGCGGCTGCTCCGCCGCGTGCGCGATTACGCCCAGGTGCGTGCCGATGGCCGCATCACTGCCGAGGTGTCCCGCGACGCGCTGGCTATGCTGGACGTGGACGAGCGCGGCCTGGATGACCTGGACCGGCGCGTGCTGCGCGCCATCGTCGCCAAGTTCGACGGCGGGCCGGTGGGGTTGGATACCGTCGCCGCCGCCGTGAGCGAGGAGTCGGATACTATTATGGACGTGGTCGAACCGTACTTGCTGCAACTGGGCTTTTTGGACCGCACGCCCCGGGGGCGCGTGGCGACGGCGCGGGCTTACGAGCATTTGGATATACCCTACCGGCGGGCGGAGCAGCCATCGCTGCTGTAGGGCAGTAAAATGTGATGGAGACGGTAGGCAAATTCCTGGTGATCGCAGGCGGCGTGCTGCTGTTGCTCGGTGGCTTGGTGTGGCTGCTCTCGAAAGTGCCCTTCCTGGGCCATCTGCCGGGCGACATTCGCATCGAGAGGCCGGGTTTTACCTGCCTGGTTCCGCTGGCTAGCTCAATTGTCCTCAGTATTCTGTTGACGGTGTTGCTGAACATCGTGATTCAAATTGTGCGGTTTTTGATCCGCCGCGGTCCCTAGTGTGGTCGAGACCCTATAGGCGCAGATTCACGCAGATTTTGTGTCTTCTCAATATCTTGGGGGAACGCGACCATCTTGGTCGCCAGATGCCAGCAAGATGCTGGCGTTCCTTCACATCACCCCCATTTTCAGTTAATCCAGTGCTCCCCCGATAATGCGTGTTTCCACCCCGGTCTCTGCTTCGATCTTGGCCGCGAACGATTCCAGTCCCGCCATTGCAAACGCGCTCTCCTCGCCGGTCGGTTTGCCCAGCACGACCAGGGCGACGTCCATCTCGCGGGCGGCGGCGATCAGTTCCTGGCGCATATCGCCGTGACGCAAGACGTAATCCGCCTTCACCCCCTGTTTCTGGGCCCGCTCCTGGGCCATAGCCAGCAGGAACTCGCCCATTTTCTCCATCTCGGCTGTCACCACGTCGGGGCGAACGGCGCGGGCTACCTTTAAGAATTCAATGTCTATCACGTACAAGAACAGTATCTCGTCGCCGCGTTCTTGGGCCAGAGCGATGGTCGCATCTTGGGTGCGGTAACTGGCCTCGCCTCCGCGCGTCGCGCACAGTATTTTTCCCATGTCGCCTCCTTGTTTGATCCGTTAATCCTAAAATCCGTATTACTACTCGGGTGTATGGCACAATAACATCGCATTTGTCATTGCGAGCCGCTGTAGGCGGCGAAGCAATCTCCACCAGTGTCATTTTTGGGATTGCTTCGTCGCTCCGCTCCTCGCAATGACAGAGGCTGAGTAGAACAAACCTGTGTTCTCAAAATCGAATGAACAACCACACTGTCCCAACCGCCACGGTGATAATCATCGCCGGCATTCCGGCCTTGAGGAACTCTTTGTAGGTGATGCGATAGCCGGCCTGTTCGGCGATACTGGCCATCACCAGGTTGGCCGAAGCGCCGATGAGTGAGCTGTTTCCACCCATCGCCGCGCCGATGGAGAGGGCGTAGAACAAGACCTGGCTCGACGCGCCGGGAATCGTCCGCGTGAGAAAGCCAACCACCGGCAGCATGGCGGCCGTGAAAGGGATGTTGGCGATGATGCCAGAGAGGAAAGCAGCCGACCATACTAGCACCAGGATCGCTGCCGTCAAATTACCGCCCACCATCCGGCTGATGGTAGCGGCGATGATGCTGATGAGGCCCACCTCCTGGATAGCGCCGACGACGATGAACAGTGAGATAAAGAACATCAGCGTCGTCCAATCCACCACCTTGAGCATGCTCTCGATATCGGGCGAAACCCACAGCAGCATCGCCACCGCGCCGATGATGGCGGTCACTGCCGGCACCAGGTGGATGCTCTCGCCTGTGATGAAAAGAATCAACATCACGCCAAAGATGATGCCCGACTTGCGCAACTTGTCCGGTTTAGTGATCCTGCCGCTCTCGCGCAGCCGGTTCAACATTGCCTCCGATAGCCCGCTCTCCTTCCCCAGGAACTGATCCCGGTAGCGGATGAGGACGTAAACGGTCAGGGCGGCCTGGGCCAGCAGCACGCCCGGCGTCAGCTTGGTCAGAAAGTCGGTGAAAGTGAGGCCGGCATAAGAGCCGATGAGGATGTTGGTCGGTGTGCCGATGAGGGTGCTGATGCCGCCGATGTTGGAGGCCAGTACCTCTGGGATCAGCAGCGTCAGCGGATTGACGCCCAGCGCGATGGCGATTTGGATTGTCATAGGTGTCATCAGCAGCATGGTGGTGACGTTATCCAGCAGGGCCGAAGCGATCGAGGTAATGAGCATCAGGATCGTGACCAGCAGCCAGGCCCGCCCGCCCGATAGTTTGTAGGACTGGTAGGCTAACCATTGAAAGATACCCGTTTCTTCGATGACGCTGATGACGATCATCATACCCATCACCAGAAAGACCACGTCAAAGTTGACGTATTCCAGCGCCCGCTCAAAGTCAAAGATGAACAGGTCGGGGTTGATCGCGCCGCCGACAAAAGTCGTGCCCAGCACCACGGCCACGCCCAGCAGGGCGGCCATCGTGTTGTGCAGTTTTTCCAGGGCGATGATGACTAAAATGGCAATGAAGGTGAACGTCGCCACCCAAAAGCCGGCCGTGATGCGCCGGGCCAGTTCCAGGTCGGGCAGGCGCAGCGACTCGCCCCGGTTAAGGCGGGCGATGCCGTCGCTCTCGATCTCTAAAACCTGGGATGCAAAGTGGGGGCGCGAGATTTCCAACGCCAGTGTTTCGATATCGCCCACGATCTCGTCCGGCACGTCCAGCACAAAAGCGCCGTCGGGCTGGCTTGTGGTCGAGATAAGGGTCTCTTGGTTTCCGTTGATTATCAGAGTGATTTCCGCGTCTCTGACCGGTTCCTCTTGCGAGTCGGTCACACGCCCCACCAGGCTGACCTGGTTTCCGTTCGCAGCTGGCCTTTCGGCGCGGACCAGTAGGGGCGGGTTTTGCCATAGGACCAACATCAGTCCCAGGAGTAGAATTGTCAATAGCGACAAGCGCTTCAGGCATTGTTTCATAATTGGACCTCCATTTGTTTTCTGTTTTGTAGCCGCGATTTCCAAATCGCGGCTACGGCTTGCTTTTTCTTCCATAACGGGAATTACTGCTTACTCTGGGACATCGAAAGAATCGAATCTTCCCCCTCTCACTTTTGCTGTCTGGCTGACGACGACAAAGGCGTGGGGATCAAGCTGCTGTACGATTTTCTCCAGATGGGGCACTTGTACTTTGGTCGTGGCGCACAGCAACACATCTCGCGCCTCGCCGGTGTACATTCCGGCGACTTTCAACGCCGTCACTCCCCGTCCTAGTTCTTGCGTGATTCGTGATGCGACGGCCTGTCCGTTGCTGGTGATGATGATCGCCATCTGTTCCTGGAGGCGAGTTTTTTGCGGCGAGGGGCCGGTCGTCCGCCGCAACCAGGAGACGGTCGCCGGTTCGTGTTTGCGCACCATGAGCACCGAGCAGGGCACGCCATCCGCTATCTGGTCGGGGACAGAGCCGAAAAGCATGTCCCGCAGGAACCATTCCTCCGAAGCCCCGATGACGACCATGTCGTAGGTTGCTTCATCCTCCGCCTCGGCTACCTCCGCCAGGATGCCGTCTGCCAGATGATTGCTGCGTTCCAGACGGAAGGCTACCTCTGCGGGAATCTCTCCCCGTTCATCCTCGACCAACTGGCGCAGGACCTCCATTTCCACTTTCACTTCCATATCCATCCCGTCTGCTTCAGGGAGCAAGCGCAACGCCGTCAGTGAGCCTTCCTCGGCTCTGACGATGTCCCAGCCCAACCGCAGGGCCAGACGGGCGTGTGGCCCTGCGCCGGTCGGGACGAGTACGCGCTTGATCTCGCCCACGCCACGGTCGCGCAGCACGGCCACGACCAGGGGGATGATTGTTGATTCCCCCCCGCGCCCGGTCCAGGATGACGGCCATCTTGATCAGGCTCTCGGCGGTCAGGGGATTGGCCACCGGCACCAGTATCTCGTGGTGAGCCGCCTCCACCGTCTGGGCCGCAGCTTCGACCGCTTCACTTACCGGCCGGCGCAATTGGTAGACGACTAGTCCCATTCCTAATAGCCCGGCGCCAAACGCCAGAGCTTTCGGCTCAATGAATATTCCCATCAGCACACAGGTGCCAGCGGCCACGAGGGGAAAAACTGGATAGAAGGGTACCTTAAAGGGGCGCTTTTGTTCTGGAAACTTGCGCCGTAACCAGATGATGGACAGGTTGGCAAAGACCAACAGATATAGGTAGCCAAAGTTGGCGATATAGCCCAGGAACACCTCCTGACTGCTGGCGGCACACACTGCGATTATGCCTCCACTGAACAAAACAGCTGGCAGTGGCGTCTTGAGGCGGGGATGGATGCGCGATAGAAAAGCGGGCAGGTATCCATCGCGGCTCAAGGCCAGAGGGATGCGAGTAGCACTGATCATAGCCGTGTTTAATGAGGAGAGGGTGGCCACCAATCCGGCTATCCCTATCAATATTTCGCCGGGCCGGCCATCCCCGCCGCGTGGCCGGTGAGCACGAACACGCCGGCGCCCATCGTGCCGCCGATGCCCAGTATCAAAATTTGGGTCAAACCGAGGGTGCGAACCAGTTGTTTTTTTGCCATTTTGATCTAGTCTCCTTGTTATGACGCGCTCGCGGGCCACGCTCCCTCCAACCGCACCGTCTGGATGGGATATGGCAAATCAATTTCTTCCTTCTCGGCGATTTCTTTGATCGCGCGCACCACCTTAGAGTGAACGTCGAACAAGTCGTGTGTTTCCTGGTTCACCCAGAAGCGGGCTGCCAGCGTGAGCGCCGAGTCTCCCAACTCCTCCGCCAGCAGGGAGGGCGCAGGCTCTTTTAGCACTCCCTCCACGCTCTGGATGGCCTCGATGAACACGCGGGTGGCCTGGCTAACATCCTCATCGTACCCCAGGCCGATGTGAACGGTGCGCCGGCGGTGGGGCAGTTTGGAGTAGTTGGTGATCGCGTTGGTAAAGACATCTATGTTGGGGAGAATCACCATCTCGCCATCCCAAGTCTTGAGCACCGTATCGCGGGTGGTTATATCCAACACGGCGCCAGAATAGCCTGCGACTTTTATGGCGTCGCCGATGTTGAACGGCTGCCGGACCAGCAGGAGGATGCCGGCGATAAAGTTGCGGGCAATATCTTGCAGGGCAAAGCCTATCGTGATACCGGCGATGCCCAATCCGGCGACGAAACTGGTCACATCAAAATTGACTTGGCCCAGCGCGGCCAGAGTTCCCATGATGAGCACGCCCCAGTATGTCAGTCGGGAGAGCAGGCGCAGCGTTTCTGGGTCGCTAATTTTTTGTTGGGCGGCGCGACGTACCCATCGCGCTGCCAATTTTGAAAGCAGTAACGAGCCTGCGAACGTGACTAGCGCTGCAATGAGGTGTGGTATAAAACGCAGCGCAGATTGTAAAAGCTCCTGAAATGTTCCACTAAAATCCATTTTTTACTCCCTAGTACCTTATCGGTGAAATTCTTGCACATTGAGCAAGAATTTGGAAACACAGAGCTTTACAGAGAAGACACAGGGAGACGCAGAGAAAAACTCGGTGAATCTCTGTGTCTGCGAAGCCTCTG
>QMOE01000014.1 GCA_003648125.1 Chloroflexota bacterium | reverse complement strand
CAAAGAATCTCTGCGCCTGCCTGTCGGCAGACAGGCGTCTCTGTGAATCCTCCGTGAATCTCTGTGTAACAGAAACTTGGCAAAAGTGTCCGGTAGAGAGTAGCCACAAGGAAGCAGGTCGGGTAGCAAATCCACCCCACCACTGCCAAGATATTGCAAAAATACCGGGTGACCAACTACTAACGGTTAATATGAGGAGGCACTAAATGACGGACGTTTGGGAACAATTATCACACTATCGCAAAGTAAAGACGCTGGCCGATGGATCCCGGCTTTTGCTGCGCCCATTGACCAAGGATGATAAACAAGGGCTGGTGGACCTTTTCGCCCGGGCTTATAAAGAGGATCTGGAACTCTTCCGTAGCGACGCGGGCGACCCGGCAGTGGTCGAGAGTTGGGTGGACAAGCTAAACCTCAAGCGGGTCTTTCCCCTGATAGCCATCGTGGATGACAAGATCGTGGGGGATGCCACTCTGCACTTTGGAGAGCACTACCGCCGGCATCGAGCCTGGATGCGAATATTCCTCGACCATAATTACCGGCGCCAGGGTATCGGCACACTGATGCTGCGCACCCTGATTGAAATCGCCCGGCGAGCAGGGTTGCAGCAGGTGTATGGAGAAGTCCTGACCACACAGCACCGGGCCATCAAAGCATTCGAGGACATAGGGCTGCAGTACCTGGTCACGCTGGACGATTACTTTATCACGGACAGTGGAGACACACTGGATATGAATATCATGGGGATGCAACTGGTGAACAATTCGGGAGAATTCTAGAAACCAGGTTTTTCCCAGGAGGAAGCAATGACGATTTCGGTAAAGACCGATCTCACGTTCAGGGAGGCCGTGCGGGAACGCAGTGGTGAGGATATTCACGCCTGCTTTTACTGCCAAAAGTGCACCATCGGCTGCCCGACCGCTTACGTGATGGATTACAAGCCGGCCCAGTTGCTCCGGCTGATCCAACTGGGGCAGAAAGATAAAGTATTGGGCAGTTCAGCCATCTGGATGTGCGTGAACTGCGAGACGTGCGGCACCCGCTGCCCCAACCACATCCGGCTAGCGCCGGTGATGGATACACTGCGGCTGATGGCGATAGAAGAAAAGTACACGCCGCAGCCTTCGGTCTATGCGCTGCATAAATCCTTCCTCAATAGCATCAAACTGTGGGGCCGGGTACACGAGTTAAGCCTGATTATGGAACACAAAGTCCGCTGCCTGCTGGCGGAGCCCCCGCTCGCTTTCAAGGGGTTGCTCTCCGATCTGATGCTGGGCGGAGACCTGATCTTGAAAGGCAAGATCGCCTTCCTGCCCGAGCGGATCAAGGGGTTGGCAGAGATCAAAAAGCTATATGCAGAATCCCAGCCGGAGGTGGAGCAGTGAAATACACGTATTACCCCGGATGCACAGCAAGTACCACCTCGGTTGAGTTTGGCCTCTCCACTGAGGCGGTGTGCCAGGCGCTGGGCGTCGAGTTGCTAGAGTTGGAGGACTGGAGTTGCTGCGGGGCCTCGTCGGCGCACAACCTCAACCACGAACTGTCGCTGGCACTGCCGGGACGCAACGTGGCGCTGGCTCAAGAAGCCAGGCTGGATATGCTCATCCCCTGTCCGGCCTGCTACCAGAACTCGATGTCCGCCGACAACGCGCTCCGCGAGGACGAGGATTGGCGGCACAAGATGGAAAACTTGCTCGACTTTCAGTATGTCGGGGAGGGCCGTCCGCGCCACCTGCTGGACATCATCAGCCACGACCTGGACGAGGAAACGATCAAGTCAAAGGTGGTCAAACCGCTGACGGGGCTAAAAGTGGCCTGCTACTATGGCTGCGTGCTGGTGCGCCCGCCAGAAAAGACCGGCTGGGACGACCCCGAGCACCCAACGACGATGGATCAGGTGCTGGAAGCGGTCGGAGCGGAATCGGTTGACTGGTCCTATAAAGTGGATTGCTGCGGGGCCAGCATGACGCTCTCCATCAGCGATGTGGTGACAAACCTATCGAGCAAGATCGTCGCGGGAGCCATCGAGGCCGGGGCGGATTGTATCGCCTCCGCCTGCGGCATCTGCCAGATCAATCTGGATACGCGGCAAAAAGTCCAAAAAGATGTGCCGATCTTGTACTTTACCGAACTGATGGCGCTGGCGTTCGGCCTGCCCGGCGTGGAAAAGTGGTTGAGCAAACACACGGTTGACCCACGTCCCTTGTTGCGGGAGCGAGGACTTTTGTAGGCGCGGTTTCCATACCGCGATGGAAGGCAAGAGGATATATGACCGACAACAACAACTCTCAGAGTAAAGCCATTCTGATCGTCGGAGCCGGCATCGGCGGCATGCAATCGGCGCTGTTGCTGGCCGAGGCGGGACACAAAGTCTATCTGCTGGATAGCGCGCCCGGCATCGGCGGCTCGATGCACCTGCTCGACCTGACCTTTCCCACAAATTCCTGCGGCCTGTGCCTGATGCTGCCCGGCCGGGCCGCCTACTGTCCCACCATCGAGTGCGACCTGCACCGCAACATCGAAATCCTGCCCTACGCCGAGGTGACGGGCGTAGAGGGGGAGCCGGGGAACTTTACTGTGACGGTGCGGAACAAGCCGCGCTACGTGCGCGTGGATGCATGCAACAACTGCGGCTTGTGCGCCGACGTCTGCCCGGTGGAGCGGCCCGACCGGTACGAGGGCGACCTGGCTATGGGCAAGGCTATCTACCGCCCGCCGACGCGCGCCGTCCCCTCCGCCTACGTCATTGATATGGACTATTGTACCCGCTGCGGCGCGTGCGTCACCGCCTGCCCCAGCGAGGCGATTGACCTGGAAATGGAGCAGAGCGAGTCCCAGGTCAACGTGGGGGCCATCATCCTCAGCCCCGGCTTTGAGCCTTTCGATGCCCGCATAAAAGGCGAGTACGGCTTTGGCTATTACGACAACGTGCTGACCAGCCTCCAATTCGAGCGCATGGTCAGTTATTCCGGCTCCAGCGGGGCCAGCATCACCCGCCCCTCCGATGGGAAACCGCCCCGGCGCATCGCCTTCATCCAGTGCGTCGGTTCACGCGACGACAGCATCGGGCGCGGCTATTGCTCCTCCGTCTGCTGTATGCACACGGCCAAGCAGGTGGCGGTCGCCAAGCGGCTTCGGCCCGACCTGGACGTGACTGTATTCTTTATGGACATTCGCGCTTACGGCAAGGATTTCGACGAGTATTTCGACGGGGTCGAATCACTGGACGGCGTACATTATCGGCGCAGTATGGTTTCTTCGGTGCACCAGTACCAGCAGACGCGCGATCTGCAATTGAGTTACGTGGCCGGAGACGGCAGCCTGCAAGAGGAAGACTTTGACATGCTGGTACTGGCGGTGGGCTTTGCGCCGCCAGTGAACGCCCAACAGTTGGGGCAGTCGCTGGGAATCGAATTGAACCAATACGGCTTTGGCGTCACGGACACCTTTACCCCTACCGAAAGCACGCGCCCCGGCGTCCTGGTGAGCGGTGCGTTCCGCGAGCCAAAGGACATCCCGGAAACGGTGGTCGAGGCTTCGGCGGTGGCGGCCAGCGCAGCACGTTTCGTAGGGCAAGTTGACAACCTGCCCCATCCGGCCCCTGTGGAACAAACCGACGACACAGAGTGGCCGCGCGTGGGCGTCTTTCTCTGCCACTGCCGGGGCGAGATCGGCAGCGTGATTGACCTGGAAGCGGTCGCCGCCTACGCGCGAGAATTACGGGACGTAGCACTGGTGCAGACACTGGATAACGGTTGCCTGGCGAGCGGGCTGGAGCAGATCGAGCAAGCGGTGACGGAGCAGGAGTTGAACCGGGTGGTGATCGCCGGATGCGCGGCCCGCCTCTACCAAACCGAGTTCGAGGACATGATGCGCCAGGCCGGTCTGAATCCCGGCTTTCTGGAGCGGGTCAACCTGCGCGGCGAGGTCGCCTGGGCACACTCTAACGGCCACGGCACCGGCAAGGCCAAAGAGTTGGTCGAGATGGGCGTCGCCAGCGTCAGGCTGGCGCAGCCGCGCCAAACCACGAGCCAGGAGATAGGGCAACGGGCGCTGGTCATCGGCGCGGGGCTGGCAGGGATGACCGCCGCCTTGAGCCTGGCCGAGATGGAACATCAGGTTGACCTGGTGGAGCGGGCGGCCGAGTTAGGCGGGGAACTGCGCGACACCCGCTTCACGCTGGAAGAGAAAAACCCCGGCGCGGCGCTGCGTGCGCTGATCGAGCAGGTCGAGGGGCACGAGCGCGTCCACATTTACAAGGGAGCGCAGGTCGAGGCGCTCTCCGGCATGGCCGGGCAGTACCAGACCACGCTGGCTCTCCCTGACGGGAAACAGGAGACGCTGGAACACGGCGCTATCATCATCGCCACCGGCGGGCACGAGGTCACGCCGACCGAGTACCTCTACGGCCAGGACGAGCGCGTTATCACCCAGCGCGAGTTGGAGCAAAAGCTGGGTGACGGTGTCGAGATGCCTGCGGCCGTGGTCATGATTCAATGCGTCGGTTCGCGGGAGCCGGAGCGGCCCTATTGCAGCCGCGTCTGCTGCTCGCGGGCGGTCGCCAACGCGCTCAAGATCAAGGAGCAAAACCCGCAGGCGAACGTCTTTGTCCTCTACCGCGAGATGCGCACCTATGGCTTCCGCGAGGACTATTATCGGGAAGCGCGCAGCCAGGGCGTGAACTTTTTACGCTACGAGCTGCCGGACAAGCCCCAGGTCTCGGCGGACGGGGACGGGCTAACAATCCGGCTGAAGGAACCGATCACCGGCGAACAAGTGACCCTTCACGCCGACATGCTGGCATTGAGCGTGGGGATTGAGCCGAACGACAACCGTCAGCTAGCCGATATGCTCGACTTGCCGCTAGACAAGAATGGCTTCTTCCAAGAGGAATACCCCAAGATGCGCCCGCTCGATTTCACCAAACGGGGCATATTCATGTGCGGCCTGGCCCACTCGCCCCGCTTTGCCGACGAATCAATTACGCAGGCGCAAGGGGCAGCAATGCGGGCGGCGACGCTGATGGCGCAACAGAAATTGGAAGCGCCAATCACGGTGGCGCAGGTAAACACCCGCTTGTGCTCCGCCTGCGGCCAGTGTGTCGAGGTCTGCCCCTACGGTGCGCGGGTGCTAGAGCCGGGAGCGCACTATGCCGAGGTGATCGAGGTGCTGTGCCAGGGCTGCGGCGCGTGCGTGACCGCCTGCCCCAACAAGGCCAGCAACCTGCGAGAGATCGCGGTGGAGCAGGTATACCGCATGCTGGATGTGGTGTGACACCAAGAAACAGCACAAGTAGGAGGCAGTAATGGCAGCGATGGAACGATTGCACCAATCAGTTGGAAGCGATGGGCTTGAAATACCGCCAGCGATCCTGCACCGCTACGGACTCGAACACGGAACAACAGCAATACTGGAGCTGGGCGTCAACGAAATTCGCATCCTGCCGGCCATCCTGGAACAAGAAGCGGTAGAGAACCTGGCACTGCGCTATCTGCTCACTCGGCTGGGAGATGCAGTCACCGTCAAAGCAAAAAAAGTAGACGACAACTGGCACGTATCTGTTTACGGAAGTGGGTCTGTCGAGCCGTCAGGGAAGCTGGTCTACTCGTCAACAGGAATTCTCATATCAGATCATTCTACGTCCGTGAAGGAAATGCAGCAGCGCGCGATGATGCCGGCCACAGGTAATATAGATGAAGCTGTCGGTGACACACTTTAGACAACAACAACCTTATACTTGCCTGGTTACTTGCGTCCGCATGATTCTTGCCTACGCAGGCCAAGATCACACCGAAGATGAATTGTCAAACGCATTTAACACCATTCCAATGTGGGGCACACAGCCAGAGGCAGTCATTTCAGGTTTGGAGACTTTGGGATACCACGGTCTCTGGTTTGAGAACGCTGGACTAGAGCGACTGTTTGACCTGCTCAACCACGGGTGGCCGGTGATCGTGTTCCTACGCGCTGCCGACCTGCCTCATGGACATACCGGGATTCACGCAATTGTCATCATCGGCATTGAGGGCAATGATATACTTTACCTGGATCCAACCGTCGAAAAAGAACTGCATCTGGACATTCCTCTGTTCCTAGTCGCGTGGGCCAACCTGGGCAATCAAGGCATGGTCGCGTGGATATGAGAGATAATATGAGACCAAGCAAACCAGCAGCACTGATCATTGGGGCGGGTATCGCCGGCATCCAGGCCGCGCTGGATATCGGCGACGCCGGCTACCGGGTATACCTGGTCGAGCGGGAGCCGAGCGTGGGCGGGCGAATGTCACAATTGGACAAGACATTCCCGACGCTGGATTGCGCCTCTTGCATCCTGACACCCAAGATGGTGGACGTGGGCCGTCACCCGAACGTTGAACTGATGACTTACTGCGAGGCCGTCTCTGTCGAGAAGGAAGGCGACACATTTCGCGTGCGGGTGCGCAAAAAGCCGCGCTATGTGGACGTGGAGAAATGCACCGGTTGCGGCGAGTGCGCGGCAGCATGCCGCATGAAAGGGCGCGTAGTGAGCGATTTCGACGAGGGCATCGCCAAGCGATCGGCTATCTATGTGCCGTTTCCCCAGGCAGTGCCGCTCAAATACACAATTGATCCCCAGGCCTGCCTCATGTTGACACGAGGCCGGTGTGGCAAAGGGCCATTGTGCCAGGAAGCATGTACAGCTAATGCAATTGATTTCGAGCAGCAGGAAGAGTTTGTAGACCTGGATGTGGCCGCCGTCATCGTCGCCACCGGCTACGACCTGATTGACCCGCACACCAAGCCCGAGTTCGGTTACGGCGTCTACCCAGAGGTGATGACCGGCCTCGAGTTCGAGCGCCTCTCATCCTCCTCCGGCCCCACGCTGGGCAAAATCAACATCAACGGCAAGGAGCCACAAGACGTGGTGTTCATCCAGTGCGTCGGCTCCCGCGACCCGCACACCGGCGTGCCCTACTGCTCCCGTTTCTGCTGTATGTACACGGCCAAACACGCCCACCTGGTGCGAGACAAGGTTCCCAATGCCAACATCACGATATTTTACATGGACGTGCGGGCCTTTGGCAAAGGATACGAAGAGTTCTACGACCGGGTCAAGCACGAGCGGGTGATCTACCGGCGCGGCGAACCTTCGGAGATCTACCGGCGCAACGGCAAATTGGTCGTGCTGGCCGAGGATACACTGCTGGGGCAGCCCATTGAGGTCGAGGCCGATTTGGTGGTACTGGCGACGGCGGCCATACCCCGAACCGACGCGGCGGAGACTGCCGCACTGGTGGGGTTGGAAATGTCGCCGGACGGATTCTTCCAAGAGATGCACCCCAAGCTCCGCCCGATAGATACGCCGGTGGATGGCGTCTTTATGGCGGGCTGTTGCCAGGGACCCAAGGACATCCCCGACACAGTCGGCCAGGCAAAAGCAGCGGCGTCATCGGCGATGATCGCGCTGGCACGGCGAGAGAGAGAAATACTCGATAACCAATGACAGATGACCAAAAGTGGCAAAGATCAGGTGGATTCGAAATTTGGGAACGCTGCGTCAAGCGGGCAAATCCATCAATCCGCAATCACCAAATCTAAAATCCTGGGAGGATGGCATTGAAGACACAGGCGATGACCGAGCAACTAGAACTCTTTGGCTGCATCCAATGCGGCAAATGTACTGGTGGCTGCCCGGTGGCGCGCAAGACGGTGCTGAACATCCGCAGCCTGATTTATAATATGCTGGTGGAGCCGGAACTGGACGTGAACGCGCACGAGGAGCTGTGGGACTGCACCACCTGCTTCACCTGCGTCGAGCGTTGTCCCAAGGACGTCAAGCCGGCGGAACTGATCATTAGCCTGCGGGGTCAATTAGTGGAAAGCGGGCGCGTCCCGGAGACAATTGGCACGGCGCTGATGGGCATCTTTCGCCAGGGGAACCCCAACGGCATGGCGCGGGAAGACCGGACAGCCTGGGCCGAGGAGCTAGAGATCAAACGTGCCCAGGAAGGATGCGAGTTGCTTTACTATGTCGGTTGCACCGCCTCCTACGACCTGCGGGTACAACCGGTCGCGCGGGCGCTGGTCAGGGCATTTAACCAGGCCGGGTTGGACTTTGGTACGCTGGGCAGCGAGGAGAGTTGCAGCGGCAATGAAGTACGCCGCATGGGTGAGGCGGGGTTGTTCGAGATGTTGGTCGAGGAAAACGGAGAGTTGATCCGCAGCATAGGCGCGAGCCGGCTGGTGACCACCTCCCCCCACAGCTTTAACACATTCAAGAACGAATACGGCCTGGATGGGATCGAGGTAATGCACTATACCCAACTCATCACCGAGTTGATCGAGCAGGGTCGGCTAAAGTTACCCAACGAGGTCAACAAAAAAGTCACCTACCACGATCCCTGCTTCCTGGGCAAGCAGAATCACATCTTTGACGAGCCGCGCTTTATCATCCAATCCATCCCCGGCATCGAGTTGGTCGAGATGGACCGCAACCGCGAGCGCAGCCTGTGTTGCGAGGGGGGCGGCGGGCGCATGTGGGCCGAGGGAACCAACATCGAGGAACGACTGGCCTTCCAGCGAGTACACGAGGCGGCCGAGACGGGGGCCGAGGTTCTGGCCGTGGCCTGTCCCTTCTGCCTGCTGACGCTGGAGGACGCGGTCAAGGTACAGGGGTTGGACGAGCAGTTGCAGGTGATGGACATCATGGAGTTGGTCAACCTGGCTCTGGGTGAGGAATAGGATGGAACCAAAGCCCCGCATCGGTGTATACATCTGTCACTGCGGCACAAACATCGCTGCCAATGTGGACGTAAAGCAGGTAGCAGAGTTCGCGGCGACTTTGCCGGGCGTCGTCGTGGCCCGCGACTATCTCTATATGTGCTCCGACCCTGGTCAGGGGTTGATTCAGCGGGATATTGAAGAGCAAGGGCTAACCCGCGTAGTAGTGGCTTCCTGCTCGCCCCGCATGCACGAGCCTACCTTCCGCACAGCGGCGCAGCAGAAAGGCCTAAACCCATACCTGGTGGAGATGGCAAACATCCGCGAGCAATGCTCGTGGGTGCACACCGACCGGGAAAAAGCGACGGAAAAAGCAAAATGGCTGGTCGCCTCAGTGATAGCCAAAGCTGCCCTGTTGGGACCGCTGGAAGAGCGGGAAGTCGGGGTAACACCGAGAGCGGTCGTCATCGGCGGAGGTGTCGCCGGCATGGCCGCCGCGCTTGACGTGGCCGACGCCGGCTTCCCGACCTACCTGGTGGAGAAGAACGATCACCTGGGCGGGCGCGTGGCGGAACTTGACCGCACCTTTCCTACTCTGGAATCGGTGCCGGAACTGTTAGAGCCGCTGATTGAGCGCGTCCAATCTCATCCCAACATCACCGTCCTGCTAAACTCACAGGTGACCGGAGTGGAAGGGTATGTGGGGAATTTTGAGGTCACAGTGGAGAGTAGGCAAGGAGAGGAAAACTTGTCTACGCCAAGTGTAGGGGCAATAATCATCGCCACTGGCTATGATGTCTTTGACCCACACCGCAAGCCCGAGTTGGGCTACGGGCAATACCCTAACGTCATCACGTCGTTAGAGATGGAACGACGACTGGCTACAAAAGACCTGACAGGTTTCGGAAAACCTATCAGGTCTGTGGCCTTTATCCAGTGCGTCGGTTCGCGGGACGCGCAGATAGGCCACCCCTATTGCTCGCGGGTCTGTTGCATGTACACCGCCAAGCAATCGCACCAGGTGAAGGAACTATTGCCCGAGGCCGACGTGACCGTCTTTTACATAGACGTGCGCACATTTGGCAAAGGAGCCGAAGAATTCTACGACGAGGCACGGGCCACGGGAGTGCTCTACCGGCGCGGCAACATCTCCGAGATCATCCGCCACGATGGTCGGGTGGCATTGATAGGAGAAGATACACTGCTGGGCCAGCCATTTGACTTTGAGGCGGACCTGGTGGTGCTGGCAGTAGGGATGGAGGCCCGCTCCGACGCCGACGAACTTTCCACCATGCTCAAGCTGCCGCGCTCGGCCGACGGCTTTTTCCTGGAGATACACCCCAAGTTGCGGCCGGTGGATACGGCAGTGGACGGCGTCTTTCTGGCCGGTTGCTGCCAGGGGCCAAAGGACATCCCCGACACCGTCGCCCAGGCAAAAGCGGCCGCATCTTCCGCGCTCATCCCTCTCCTACGGGGCACAGTGCCGGTGATTTCGGAGACGGCGGTGGTGGACACCGACTTGTGCGCCGGGTGCGGGATGTGCGTAGACGTGTGTCCCTTTGGCTCAGCGGCCCTCGACCCGCTGTGGAACGTCTCGCGGATCAACGCGGTGCTGTGTAAGGGATGCGGGGCCTGCGCCACCGCCTGCCCCTCCAAGGCAATCCAGTTGCACCACTTTACCCCGGAACAAATTTTGGCGCAGGTGGATGCGCTGGTGGGGTAGCAAACTACAAGTTACGGCAGAAGGAGATGCTGATATGACTATACGAGTGTTTACTGCGGTTCTTCACAAAGAGGACGATCTGTACGTCGCAGAGTGTCCCGAAGTTGGAACGGTCAGCCAGGGATATACTATTGAAGAAGCTGTCGCCAATCTAAAAGAGGCAACAGAACTCTATCTGGAAGAGTTCCTTCTACCTCAAGTTGCCAGACCCTTGTTGACCACTTTTGAGGCGGTCGTAAGCGGAGCGGCGTATGCAAGTTGCGTAGAGTGTCAGGCAAAGAGGCCATCCGCGCCCTGGAACAGTTGGGCTTTGAATAGGTGCGGCAGCGCGGTAGCCACATCGTACTCAAGAAACAAACATCAGGAGGCGCTGTTGGATGCGTCGTCCCTCTGCACCGCGAACTGGCGGTTGGTACATTGCGGGGTATTTTGAGACAGGCCAGAGTGACGCCAGACGAGTTTATGAAGAAATTATAGTTTTTGGGAGTTTGCGTGGGTGACGCATTGGATTCCCCAACTTGTTCGAGTTCTTCGCGCCACACCCACAACAAGTTGGGGAGTCCAACACCTCAACTGCAACAATGTTATACCGAGTTAGCTTAATCTGTCAAGGGGGCAATATGGCTGAAAACAATTTCGAACCAAAAATCGTCGCCTTTCTGTGCAACTGGTGTACGTACACTGGGGCCGACCTGGCGGGCACGTCGCGCCTGCAATATCCGCCCAACGTGCGCATCATCCGCTTGATGTGCTCCGGCTCGGTGGATCCAACATACGTGCTCAAGCCGCTGCTGGATGGAGCCGATGGTGTACTCATTGGCGGCTGTCACCCCAACGACTGTCACTACCAATCGGGCAACTACAAGGCCCGGCGGCGCATCATCGCGCTGAGAGAGATTCTCAAGCACGCCGGCCTCGACGAAGAACGGGTCTGGCTGCGCTGGATCAGTGCCAGCGAGGGCGGCCGCTTTGCCGAGACGGTCACCAAGATGACCGCTTTTCTCAAGGAAAAAGGGCCTAACCCAATGCGGCGAAAGTGGGCAGTGTAATTCCTGGAAGGAGATACAATGAAAACTAGTATACCTGTTGAGAATAACGACACACTGGCCGCCGTGCGCGGGTTCCTCAAGCAGTTGCTGGAAGCCGAGGTGGTGGACGCGCTGCTGCTGCCGATGGAGACCCCCGCTGGCACAATCACACCTGCGCTGGTGAGCGACCCCGCTCTGCTGGATGCGGCCAACCCGCTGGCCCCGGTGATGGGGCTGAACGCAGCGCGAGTGGTGAGCAACGTCTCCGTCCGCGAGCCGCGCGGCAAGATCGGCGCGGTGCTGCGCCCGTGCGAACTGCGGGCGCTGGTGGAACTGATCAAGCTCAAGCAAGCCAGCCTGGACGATCTGGTGACCATCGGCGTGGACTGCCTGGGAACCTACGATGTACCGGTCTACACAGAACTGGACGTGGATATGCAAGCCTACCTGGCAGCGGCCCAGAGCGGCGACCTGTCCCCGCAGGAAGGGTACAACTTCCGTGATGGCTGCCAGATGTGCGAAAAGCCCCAGGTCGAGAGCGCCGACATCACGCTGGAACTGTTCGGCGCGGACTTGGCCGCCGGCATCCCGGTCACCCTGCCCGATGACGTAGGGGCAAGGCTCGCCCTCGCCCCAGTGGAGGGGGATGGGCAACGAACTGAGGTGATAGAGAAAATCATTGCCAATCGCACCCAGGTGCGCGACGAGCGCTTTGCCGAGATCCGCCAGCGGTTGGATACAGAGAGCATCGAAGGCGTATTCGCCGCCTGTATCCGCTGCCACAACTGCATGACGGTCTGCCCCATCTGCTATTGCAAGACCTGCCTCTTCAAGAGCCCCATATTTGACCACGAGCCAGCCCAGTATATGAACTGGGCCAATCGCAAAGGGGCCTACCGGCTGCCGGCCGATACAATGATGTTCCACCTGACCCGTCTCAACCACATGGTACTCTCCTGCGTCGGCTGTGGCATGTGCACCAGCGCGTGCCCAACCGAACTGCCCGTGGGACAAGTTTTCCGCGCCATCGGGCAAGAGGTACAGGCAGTGTTCGAGTACGTACCCGGCAGAGACGTCGAGGAACCGCTGCCGCTCGTCACCTTCCACGAGGATGAGTGGATGGAAGTAGGAGAGGAGTAAAAACCATGGAAGAACAAAATGACCTGATTCCCGTTTACATCATGGGGAAACAATACATGGTACCACCAACGCTGACGATCATGAAAGCGATGGAATATGCGGGCTACCAACTCATCCGCGGTGTGGGCTGCCGGGGAGGGTTCTGTGGAGCGTGCGGCACGGCCTACCGTATTCTGGGCGACCCCAAGCTCTACTTTGGCCTGGCCTGCCAGACCGTGGTGCAACCGGGCATGTATCTGGCTCAGATTCCCTTCTTCCCGGCTCCGCGCGCTACATACGACATCACCCAATTGGAACCTACGGCAACCACGCTCTTTAGCCTCTACCCGGAAGTGCTACGCTGCCTGGGCTGCGGGGCCTGCACCAAAGCCTGCCCTCAGGATATTGACGTGCGCGCCTACATGGCGGCCGGGATGCGGGGCGACATCGCTGCACTGGCCGACATCTCGTTCGACTGTATCATGTGCGGGT
>QMOE01000013.1 GCA_003648125.1 Chloroflexota bacterium | reverse complement strand
CCCAAAAAGTCGGGGGCGACCAGGTAGTAGGTGTGCAGCACGTGACTGTCAATCGTCTCGCCATGAAAGAGGAGTTTGCGCAAGAGTATCGTCTGCTCCGAAGGCTCTACCCCCAGCGCTTTCTCGGTGGCGGGCGGACTGGTCGTAGAACAACCCACGGCGCAGATGCCACAGATGCGAGAGGTGATGTGGCTCAGTTCGTGATACGGCCGCCCGCGCACCATCGCCTCGAAAAAGCGCGGGGCCTCGACGACCTCGAACTGGCACTTTTTAAGCTCGCCGTTCTTGGCGTCCACGACAATGTCTCCGTGTCCCTCTACGCGGGTGATGTGATGTACATCTATTTTCACAGTGGTCATAGTTCCTGCTCCTGTACCTGATAGGCGTTGAACATGGTGAACCGGCCCATAATCTCGTCCACGGTCAGCCCAAACTCGTCCAGTACTTCTTTCATCGCATTCTCGTTGGGGTTAGGGATGAGGCCCCGGCAGCCCTCACAGCCTGCGCCATAGGTCGGGCAGATGGCGCCGCAGCCGGCCCTGATGACCGGGCCGAGGCAGGGCCTACCCAGCTCGTACACGCAGACGTTCCCCTTCTTTTTACATTCCACGCAGACTGGATAATCTGGGATGGACGGCTTTTTGCCCACCAGGAGCGATTTGACCACCCGGATGAACTCCTCCCGGTCAATGGGGCAGCCGGGAATGACGGCGTCCACCTCGACTACGGCACTGATGGGCCGGGCGGGATAGGTGGGGTACCAGTCCGCCTTGTCGCCATAGACCCAGCGGCGCACGTCCTCCAGAGGATGCAGGTTCTTGAGTGCGTTGACGCCGCCGAGGTGGGCGCAGGTTCCCAGGGCAACCAAAATATCGGCCTGCTCGCGGATACGGTAGAGCCGCTCCTCGTCCTGCTCGCGGGTGATAGAGCCTTCAATGAAGGCAATCTGGTAATCGTGCTCCTGCCGGGAAGTGGCCTCGCGGAAGTTGACGATCTCGACCGCGTCCAGCAAGTCCACGTGAGTCTGGAGGGCGTCAATGACCGTCAACTGGCAGCCCTCGCAGCAAGCAAAATCGAAAAATGCTACTTTTGGTTTTCCCATCACAGCGCCTCCGGCACGTTCTTGATCTGAGCGTAGGTGAACACAGGGCCATCCTGACAACAATAGAGATCGTTGATCTGGCAGTGACCGCACTTGCCCACGCCGCACTTCATCCGCCGCTCCAGAGAGAGATAGATTTGGGTCTCTGGGATACCCTTGCCCAAGAGTTCCATCAGCACAAAGCGGTACATGATGGGCGGGCCGCAGGTGACGGCGACGGTGTTACGCGGGTCCACGGCAATCGGGCCAAAGAGGGTGGTGATGACGCCCACGTGGCCGTCCCAGGTCTCGTCCCCCCGGTCAACCGTGATGTGACACTCGACATCGTCGCGGGCGACCCACTCGTCCAACTCGTCGCGGAAGAGCAATTCCTCCGGGCGCTTGGCCCCGTAGAGGATCACCACCCGCTCAAAGGAGCCGCGCTCGTCGAGCACTTGATTGATCAACGAGCGGAGCGGGGCCAGTCCCAGGCCACCCGGCGCAAAGATCACGTCCTTGCCGCGCATCTTTTCGATTGGAAAGCCGTGACCGAAAGGCCCGCGCACGCCCACTCTGTCCCCAACCTGCATCCTGTGCAGCGCACCGGTCACATCGCCGGCCCGACGCACGCAAAGCTCAAAGCTGCCATTGGAGCGGCTGGGCGAAGAAGTGATTGAGATGGGAGCCTCGCCGACACCCAGCACCGAGAGCATCACAAACTGTCCGGGGTCGTGCCCCAGGCTGTGACCCTCCGGCAACTCGATGGTGAATAACTTCTCCAGCGCGGTCACTTGCTCCACTTGGGCCAGGCGGGCCATCTCAGGCAGATAAATAGATGATGCTGTCATTTTCCATTCCCTCCTATGCCGTCCCGTGGATGGTGTTAAAGCCATCAACGATGTTGATATGGGCCAGGCAGGTGCGAATGCAGCGCCCGCAGCCCACGCAGCCCAACTCACCCACCTTGTCGTAGATGTACTTGCCCTTGCGCATAAAACGATGGCGCTGGCGGGCCGAGCGGGCCTGGCGGAAACTCTCGCCGCCGGCCACCAGGGCGAACTCGTCCAACTGACAAGAGTCCCAGGTGCGCAACCGCTCTCCCTCGGTCAGCGCCATGTTCACCTCGTCCACCACGTTGAAGCAGTAGCAGGTGGGGCAAACGTTGGTGCAAGAGCCGCAGGCCAGGCAGCGTTCGCCTAGCTCATCCCAGAGGGGATGATCGTAGGCAGTAGCCAGCAGCGCCGGCAGTTCCGCTGCGTCGAACTCGAGGCGGTGCTTAAAGTGGGGCCACTTGGCGCTGAGCGCCTCGTTCAAACGGCGAACGTTGGCCTCGGTAGCCAGCTGGGTCTGGGCGTACTTTTCCAGCAAAGCCTCCCCGCGCTCCGTCCCTACATGCACCGTGTACGCATCCCCGATGTCAGTCAGGTGCAGATCGTACCCCTCGTCCGCCGTCAGAGTCCCCATATCCTTGCAGAACGAGTTCTCGTCGCACGGGCGCAGGCACTCGAGGCTGACGATGAGAGTTTGTGCGCGCTGTTCGAGATAGTTGGCGTCGGGGTGATCCTGAGAAAAGACCTTGTCCAACACCTGAATGGCGTGCAGGTCGCAGGTATGCACGCCCAGCAGCACCGTTGGAACAGATTCCACGACCGGCTCCACGGCGGGGTCGTCCCCCAGGCGGAAGGTTGCCAGCCGTTCGTAAGAAGGCTGGAGAACCGCCTTCGAGGGTGGAAGGATCGTGGTGTTATAGTCAAGGCGCAGTTCAGCCGGGTCAGAGAGCGGCCCAAAGGCAAACTGTGGTCCCTTCGCCTGGGGGCCAACGACCTGATAATCGGCTATCAGCGCATTGACCAGCGGGGCAACGGCCCCTTTGTCCAGAATCTTTAGACTCATATCTCAATCTCCTCACGATGTTATGGTTGCTAACGACTACTTTTCATTCAGATAGATGACGATTTGCAAGTGAGTGCCCACCCCAACGGTGGAATCCAATTGCATCTCGTCGGAACAAGCGTGAATGTTGGGCAAGCCCATTCCTGCACCAAACCCCATCTCTTGCACCCAGGCAGGGGCGGTAGAGAAACCGGGCTGCATCGCCTGCTCAATGTCCGCGATTCCAGGCCCCTTGTCCAGGACTTCGATTGTGATACGCTCGGGCCGCACCTCGGCGACGATCTCGCCACCGTCGGTAAAGATCACGACGTTCATCTCGGCCTCGTAGGTGGCGACGGCGATGCGGCGGATTATCCGAGGGTGAATGCCTAACCGGCCCAGCGTTCTCTTCAATCCACTGGAAGCCTCGCCGGCCAGACTGATGTCTCCGGCAGCCACGCGATATCCAAAGACGAGGGCGATATCGTCGGCGATAATGTCCTCGAAAATGTGGCTGGCGCGATAACGATGAATCTCCTCCGCGTGATAATCCACCTCCAGCCGCTTGAGCATCGCCCGCACGATATCCCCTTGGGTAATAATGCCAACCAGGTCCCCCTCTGCATTGACAACAGGAAAGCGGCCGAAACGAAACTCACTGAATTTGCCCACGGCGTACACGAGGGGCTCGTCAACGCGAAGAGATACCGGATTGAGAGTCATCTTATCGCCCACCGCGACATCCATTTCACCCGCTACCAGGGCTTTGATCAGATCCTCGATGGTGATGACGCCAACCATCCGTCTATCTTTGACCACCGGGACGCCCGAGATACGGTTGGTGCGCAGCACCTCTCCAAACTCGGCCATCGTGGCGTCGGGGGGGACGGTGATGACTTCCCTGACCATAGCCTGCTCGACCCTAAGCTCGTAGGTCAGTTCCTGGAGTTTAGTGACTTGCTTCGCAGTTCTCTGTTCCACTTGATAGCCTACTTGTCCTCAAAGGCGTCGTGCCAACGACGCAGGGTGAGTTCAAAAAGACCGCAACTGGAAAGCCCGGCCCGGTAGAGCCGGCCACAGGTCTCGAACATGGTGTACTTGGAAGCCATGAGGGGGATGCCCTTCTGTTCGGCCAGGGCGATGGTCTCCTGGGGAGGGATTTTGCCCCGCACAAAAACGATGGCCTCAATACCGGCCATCTCGGCGGTGCGCACTACCTGGGGATTGGTGAGACCGGACATCAATAGGGTGCCATCGTGCGTAAAAGCCAGCACATCGCTCATCAAATCAGCACCACAGCCCATCACTATCTCTTGATCCCAATCTATGTTCTCAGAAATCGGTTTACCTTCAATAGCCTCCAATACTTTACCAAGTTTCATTTGTCTCCTCTTGCCTTCCTCATCTACTCGCACTCGTCATAGTATAAATCATCACGCTCGCGCCTTGATCCTATCTTGCTCGTGATGGATCTCGCTAGACCTCCGAGGTTTACAAAACACAAAGTTGCTTCCAAGCCAGACTACTGCCGAAACCTCGGAGGTCTGAACACTCACCCTCGCTCAAGTCTCGGCAGCTTGGAGCGACTGCAGGAGCAGTTCAACGACATCTATGGCCCGCATGCGAATTTTGTTCCGGCGCGCTCCTTCCTGGAGTGTGCGCTTGCACTGCTGACAGGCAGAGGCCACGTACTTGGCCCCCGTCGCTTGCGCCTGCACCATCCTGCGCCCCGCTGCCCCTCTGGAGACAGTGGGGTCCGCGACCTCTACGTCGCCGCCGCCTCCACAACACAACGAGTTTTCGCGGTTGGAGGCCATCTCCCGCAGTTCCAGGCCGGGGATGCGGGCCAACACTTCCCGTGGCGCGTCGTACACGCCACTCTTGCGCCCCAGGTCACAGGGATCGTGATACGTTACCACCTCCTCCACCGGTCCAAGCGGCGGCAGCTTGCCATCGTCAATCATTTCGGCCAGAAACTCGGTGCTGTGCTGAAGCTGAATGCCAGAGACATCGGCCACTTCTGGATAGAGATGCGACCAGGCATAGTAGCAAGAGGGGCAGGTAAAAATGACCCGTTTGGCTCCCACACGGCGAATTTGCTGCACGTTATGGCGGGCCAGTTCGGCCATGCGATCCTTCATCCCGGCCACGTAGAGAGGGTAGCCGCAGCACTGCTCATCTTCCCCCAGGGTGGTAAAATCCACGTCCCCCATCTCCAACACCTGCACCATTGACTGCGGGATGCTATAGACACGGGGATAGAATGAACCGACGCAACCGATAAAATAGACCACCTCCGCCCGCCGGCGCCGGGGCTTGACACCCAGCGGGGTGTGGGGCAGGTTCTCGCTCCATATCTGGCGGGTTCCGTTGTCGTCGCCAGATATGTTGTACTTGGTGGTGACGGTCTCGCCCAGCATCTGCATCCCCGTGGGAACATTGACTCCTCTGCGGGTGGCGTACTCTTTGAGCGCAACCATGGTGTCGGTGATCGAGATGCCGCGCGGGCAGCGCACCTGGCAGGATTTACAGACAGTACACAGCCAAAATGTCTGGCTGTTGACGATCTCTTCCTCCATCCCCAACCGCAGCATCTGCCACAACTCGCGCGGGGAGTAATCCATGGCAAAAGCGGTGGGGCAGGAGGAAGTACACGTACCGCACTGCATACAGGTGAACAGTTTTTCCCACTCTAGCGTGACTCGCTCCGCCAGAGCAGGGTCAAACGTGGTCGCGTCAAGGAAATTGGTTTCCATCGGTACTTGCCCCCTCACATCTTAAGACAGCCCCCACCTATCCGAGCGGCACGGCGCTGACGCTCTGTACCGCCGAGCCTTTTCCCAGTATCCCGATCTCCTCCATCAACTGGAGCGTTTCCTGCGCCTCAACCTCATCGAGTTGGCTGATGGCAAAACCAACGTGGACGATGACATAATCTCCCACCCCAGCTTCGGGCACATAGGCCAGACAGACCTCGCGCGCCACCCCGCCAAAGTCCACCTTGCCCATACGCATCAGGCCATCTTGGTTGACTTTAGTAATTTTCCCTGGAATTCCTAAACACATATTTCATCGGCAGTAATAACGTAAAGCGTAAAGTCTACGCTGCGCTACGAAACTTGAGCAATTCTCATCCTGTCATTGCGAGGAGCGTTTTTTGCGACAAAGCAATCTCCAAATGGCTGAGGAAGATTGCTTCGCCCCGGGAAAAACGTCCGAGGCTCGCAATGACACCTCAAATTTAGAATTGCTGACGAAACTCTTTTATCTCATCTCGCAGCCAGACCAGCCAGCCGTTCAGCCCCTCCCCGGTTTTGCAGGAGAGGGAGAAAAAGGCCAGGCCGGGATTGAGTACCTCTACACCATGCCGAAAGTAATCCACGTCAAACTCGAACGCGGTCATCACATCCATTTTATTCAACACCACAGCGTCCACACCCCGGTACATCACCGGGTATTTGTAGGGCTTGTCGTCCCCCTCCGGCACGCTGGCGATGAGCACGCTGCGATGCGCGCCCAGCTTGAAACTGGCGGGGCAGACCAGGTTGCCCACGTTCTCGACGATGAGCAAGTCAATCTCTTCCAGCGGCAGTTGCGGCAGCGCACTCTGGAGCATCGGCGCGTCCAGGTGGCAGGCACCACCGGTGTTGATTTGTACAACAGGGACGCCCAGCGCAGCGATCCGGTCGGCATCTATCGTGGTGGCGATGTCGCCATCTACCGCGCCGATACGGAAATCTCCATTCAGCATTTCCACCGTGCGTGTGATCAGGCTGGTCTTGCCCGCGCCGGGCGAGGCCATCACGTTGACGGCAAAGACTCGCGCCGCATCCAGCCGGGCGCGGTTGGCGGCGGCCAACTGATCGTTGGCGCTGAAAATCTGTTCCACGACAGGCACTTGCATAGTTATTCTACCTCAATACTCTCCAGGCGAAATTCGTCCCCCCCAGTGGCAATGGCTTGCTTTTCACCACAGACAGGGCAGGCATAATCGCGTCCGTTTAGGGGAAACGTGTGACCACAGCTCAGGCAACGCAATATCCCCGGCACGCGCTCAAAGTGTAACTCGGCCCCGGCGGCGATGGTGTCTCGACTGACAATGTCCCAGTAGAACTGCACCGAGTCATCCACGATGGTCGCCAGCTCCCCGATGACCAGGTTCAGCTTAGTGATGCGGTGGGCATCAGCCTGCTCTGCGTGGCGCAGCGCGATCTCTAAAATGCTTTGAGTGATAGATAGTTCATGCATCGGCAACTGTGCCCACCCAAGGACCTAGCATGGACCGTATTATACCTGAATCAACCTCAGCGCACAAACTGAGCAGCGTTCGTCTGATCCAACATTTATTCAGATAGCGCTTGACACACCCACAGCCACGTGATATAATAATTTCCTATAGTCTCTAATAAGTAAAGAGATATAGAAGACAAACCGCCCCTAATTTCCTCGGAGCCGACGGGAGCGACCAAGAGTTACAAGCAAAGAAAGGAGGCGCCTCTGCAACGTTCAAAACTTGAATGTTCCTCATATTGGTTGGCAGTAATCGTCCAAGCTAAAAAAGGAGGTAGCTAAGATATGAGACTCAGCCGAAGAGAATTCCTAAAACTCACGGGAGCCACCGCCGGCGGGCTAATGCTTCCCAGCGGCATCTCCGCAGTCGCGCTGGCGGCCGGTTTCCCACTGCACAAGGCTATCGGCGAGACACCCACTATCTGCTGTTTTTGCGGGGTGGGTTGCGGGGCCATCGTCGCCGCCGAGAATGGCCAGGTGGTCAACCTGGAAGGCGACCCCGACCACCCCATCAACCAGGGTTCCCTGTGCAGCAAGGGGCTGGCAATGGCCCAACTACACACGGTAGATGGCGAGATCAACCCGCGCCGTTTGCAGAAGGTCAGGTACCGCGCTCCTGGCTCCTCCGAGTGGGAAGAGAAAGAGTGGGACTGGGCGCTCGACCGGATCGCCGAACTCGTCAAAGGGACCCGCGACGAGCACTTTATCGAGACCGACAGCGAGGGACGCACCGTCAACCGGGTGGACGCCATCGCTTCGTTGGGCGGCGCTTCGTTAGACAACGAGGAGTGCTCGATCCTGATCAAGGCACTCCGCTCACTCGGCCTGGTATACATCGAACACCAGGCCCGTATATGACACTCCGCTACAGTTGCGGCTCTGGCAGAGTCGTTCGGTAGAGGAGCAATGACCAATCACTGGAACGATCTCAAGAACAGTGATTGCATTTTTATCATCGGCAGCAACGCCGCCGAAAACCACCCCATTTCCTTCAAGTGGATCACCAAGGCCATTGAGGAGAACGGGGCCACGCTGATCAACGTAGACCCCCGCTTCACCCGCTCGTCGTCCAAAGCGGATATCTATGCCCAGATGCGCTCCGGCACCGACATTGCCTTTATCGGCGGCATGATCAAGTGGGTGCTCGATGACATGGAGGCCAACCCCAGCCGGTACAACATGACCTACGTCACCGAGTACACCAACGCGGCTTTCCTGATTGATCCCGAGTTCAAGACCGCGGCCGAGTTGGACGGCAAGTTTTCCGGCTTTATACCCGGCGACGATCCCAATTTCGGCAAGTACGACAAGTCCACCTGGAAGTGGCAGACGGACGCGGACAGCATCCCGCTCAAGGACAAAACGCTGCAAGACCCCAATTGCGTCTTCCAACTGCTCAAAAAGCAGTTCGCGCGCTACACTCCCGAAATGGTCTGCGGCACCACCGGCACGGATCAGGAAACCTACCTCAAGATCTGCGAGACCTACGCCCGGACCGGCGGCATCGGCAAGAGCGGCACCATCATGTACGCCATGGGTACCACGCAGCACACCGTCGGCACGCAGAACATCCGCTCCTACGCCATCCTGCAACTCTTGTTAGGCAACGTTGGCGTAGCGGGCGGCGGCATCAACGCACTGCGCGGCGAATCGAACGTACAGGGTTCCACCGACCACTGCCTACTGTTCCACATCCTGCCCGGCTATCTCAAGCCGCCGGTGGCTACGGAGGCAACCCTCCAGGATCACCTGGACGGGCGGGCGGCAGCCTTTGCTACCTCCGATCCCAAGAGCGCGTCCTGGTGGCTGAACTATCCCAAATACTATGTCAGCCTGCTCAAGAGCTGGTACGGCGATAACGCCACCGCCGAAAACGACTTTGGCTACGACTGGCTGCCCAAGCTCAACCCCGGCACCAACTACTCTCACATCTCCCTCTTTGAAGCAATGGCGGACGGCATAATCAAGGGATTGTTCGCCTGGGGACAGAACCCGGCCGTGAGCGGCCCCGACGCCATCACCGAACGACGAGCGCTCCAGAATCTGGATTGGCTGGTGGTCGCAGAGCTGTGGGAGACCGAGACCGCCGCTTTCTGGAAGGACCCCGAAGTGGACCCGTCCAGCATCGGCACAGAGGTGTTCTTGCTGCCCGCTGCCTGCTCTTACGAGAAGGAAGGCACCATCTCCAACAGCGGGCGCTGGAGCCAATGGCGCTGGAAGGCGGTCGATCCGCCCGGCGACGCCACTCCCGACCTGGAGATCGTCCACGAGCTGATGCTCAAGATAATCGAGCTGTACGAAACCGAGGGCGGCCCCGGCGCCGACGCCATCACCAAGCTGCGCTGGAAGGGCTGGTACGATGCTTCTCCGCTCCCGCGCGGAGCCGAGAGCATGGTAGACCTGGTCTCCCGCGAGATCAACGGCTGGGCCGAGGCGGACATCGAGGACAAGTACAAGGAAGGCGAGTTGATGGCCTCCTTCGGCCACCTGCTGGCCGACGGTTCCACATCCTCCTCCAACTGGCTCTACACCAACTCTTACACCGAGGCGGACGGCAACAAGCAAAAGTCGCGCGACAACACCGACTATCACCCTGCCGGCATCGGTCTCCACTCCAAGTGGTCCTGGTGCTGGCCGGTCAACCGGCGCATCATCTACAACCGCGCCTCGGTAGACCTGAACGGCAACCCGTGGGACCAGGAACATTTCGTCATCCGCTGGACAGGCCCAGAGACCAAATGGGAGGGGGACGTGCCCGATGGCGGCTGGCCGCCAATGAACCAAGAAGGCACGCGCTATCCCTTCATCATGAAACCGCAAGGCTTTGCCCGCCTCTTTGGACCGGGCCGGGCCGAGGGGCCGTTCCCGGAGCACTATGAACCACTGGAAAGCCCCATCAGCAACCCGCTCTCCGGCACGCAGAACAACCCGGCCATCAAAGTGTGGCGGCCGGATCAGATCGCCAAACCCGGAGATGGATACGACATCGTCTGCACCACCTACCGTGTGACCGAGCACTGGCAGGCCGGCCAGATGACACGCAACCTGCCCTGGCTGGTCGAGCTGATGCCGGATGTGTTCGTCGAGATGAGCGAGGAACTGGCAGCCGAGAAAGGTATCTCCACCGGGGAAGCGGTCATCGTCGAGTCGGTGCGCGGCAGTATGCAGGCTACCGCCATCGTCACCAAGCGCTTCAAGCCCTTCCAATTGAACGGCAAAACCGTGCATCAGATCGGCATACCCTGGCACTGGGGCTTTACCGGCCTGAGCCAGGGGCACAGCGCCAACAGGCTCACCCCCCACGTGGGCGACGCCAACACAATGATCCCGGAATACAAAGCATTCCTGGTCAAAGTCACAAAAGGGGGTGCATAATGAAAGCTGTACTCGTTGACCTGAACCGTTGTACGGGATGTCGCGCTTGCCAGGTAGCTTGCAAGTCGTGGAACGACAATCCCGCCGAGGTAACTATGTGCCTGGGCTGCTACGATAATCCCCCAGACTTTTCAGCCGACACCTGGAGCCTGATCCGCTTTGACGAAGTAGAATACAATAACAAGTTCCACTGGGTCTTTACCAAGCGCCAGTGTATGCACTGCGAGGAACCCGCCTGTGTGACAGTATGCACCGTCGGCGCTCTGGAAAAGACACCGAACGGGCCGGTGATCTACCACCCCGAAAAGTGCATCGGCTGCCGTTACTGTCAGTACGGCTGCCCCTTTGGGGTGCCCCGCTTCGAGTGGGACAATCCGCTGGGCCTGATCCGCAAGTGCCGCTTCTGTGTGGATCGTTTGGATACAGGGATGGAGCCAGCCTGCGTCAAGGCCTGCCCAACCGACGCGCTAATCTTTGGCGACCGGGAGGCGCTGCTCACCGAGGCTTATGGACGCATCGCTGACAGGCCAGACAAGTACGTGAACCACGTCTACGGCGACAAGGAAGCGGGCGGCACATCGTGGCTCTACATCTCCCCTGTCCCCTTCGAGAAACTGGGCTTCCCCGTGCTCGGAGAAGAACCAACCGTCCACGCCAGCGAGATCGTCATGAACGCGACGCCGGTGACTCTTACAGCGGCCATCGCTGCATTGAGCGGCCTCTACTGGCTCACCAAGCGCCGTGATGAAGGCATGAAGGAAAAGGAGGGCTAATGATGATGACGACTACTACTTTTAAAAAACCGTCCGCCACAGGCATGATCGTCCTGGGCGTGCTGGCCCTCTTGACTGTGCTGGGGCTTATCACGGGCATCTACCGCTTGGCCGTCGGACTGGGCCAAACTACCGCGCTCTCGGATCAATATGCCTGGGGGCTGTGGCTGGGCTTTGACTTTGCCCTGATCGCCTTCGGCGGCGCGGCGTTCACTATGGCGTTGGTCGTACACGTCCTCAACCTGAAAAAGTACGAGGTCGTGCTGCGGCCCGCCATCCTCACCGGATTCCTGAGCTATGTGGCGGTGCTGGTCATCCTGCTGATTGACCTGGGGCGGCCAGACCGCTTCTGGGGTTTCATCCCCTGGGCCAACATCCACTCGCCCCTGTTCGAGGTTTCCTGGTGCATCCTGCTCTACACCACTGTGCTGGCACTCGAGTTCGCTCCGCTGCTCTTTGAACGGCTCAACAAACCCAAGATCGTGAGCGCGATCCACGCCGCCGTCATCCCCATTACCATCGCCGGCGTCGCGCTCTCCACGCTGCACCAGTCCACGCTGGGGACAATCGGCCTCTCCCTGCCGGGGAGGGTTCATCCCCTCTGGTGGTCGTGGCTGCTGCCGCTCCTGTTCTTCCTCTCCGCCGTCGGGATGGGACTTTCGGCCATGATCCTGGTGATGATGATCGCCAACAAGGCGTTTGGCCGCGAGTTAGTAAAGCTGGACGTCCTGGCCGGACTGGGCAAAGGCTCCGTCTGGGTGTGGGCGCTCTACGCGGTGTTGCGCGTGGGCGACCTGCTCTTTACCGGCGACCTGGGGCACATGCTCGCCTTTGACACATCCAGCATCCTGTTCTGGATCGAGATGTTGCTGATGGTGATCGCGCCCATCGTGCTCTACTCGATGCAAGATGTGCGCAAGAGCGCGGCTGGACTGACTGTGACGGCACTGATGGTCACGGTGGGACTGTTCTTTAACCGCTTTGCGATCCTGTTCTCCGGCGACCCGATACCCGTGGGAGCGATGCACGCAACGGCATCCTACTTTCCCAGCTTTATCGAGTTCGCCGTTCAGATCGGCGTGCTGGCGGCGGCGGCCCTGGCCTGGTACTTTGCGGCCCAGTTGCTGCCCGTGTTCTCTGAGGAATAAGGCAGGCTATCGCGCGCTAAACATGCGCACCAAGGGGCAAGGGTCTGATGGCCCTTGCCCTTTGGTGTCTTGAGGATATAATCGAGGCGCAAAGGCAAGATGAGCAAGCAGAAAAGCACCGTGCTACCGAGTGAGATCAAAAAACGGAGGGATATATGAACAAAACAACCGGGTATGCCCTTGTTATCGTCATGCTCGCCGTTGGGTTGACACTCGGGTACGCCGGGGCGACGCTGTTTGGAAACGCCGGAGCGGGTGGTGTTCGCAACGCCAATCTGGAGGTCGGTGATAAAGCTCCCGACTTTCGGCTGCGCGACCACAGCGGACGCACTATCGAACTGAGCGACTATGCGGGAGGAAATAACGTCGTTCTCGCTTTCTTCCCTGGCGCTTTTACCCCGGTGTGATCCGAACAGCTACCGTCGTACGAAGCCGATCTAGCACGCTTCGAGGCGGCAGATACCCAGGTTCTGGGTATAACGGTGGACAGCGCGGACTCGAACGCGGCATGGGTGGAATCGCTGGGCGTGGAGAGCATCCCTGTGTTGAGCGACTATTGGCCGCACGGTCAGGTGGCCCAATCCTACGGCGTCCTGCGCGAACACGGCATGACCGAACGGGCCATCTTTAT
>QMOE01000012.1 GCA_003648125.1 Chloroflexota bacterium | reverse complement strand
GGTTTGGCTATCAGCACGGCGGTTTAGCGCCGTGCGGTACGCGGCGCAAATCTTTAGGGTGTGTTTCAAATGAGTTGGGTAGGCGCGCTTTCCATAGCGCGCGCTATGGAAAGCGCGCCTACTTCTAACCGAAATGAAACGCACCCAAATCTTTATTGCACAGGTCGAAATTTTGCGTCTGGGAGCGCGGCGTCCCCTGCCGAGTAAGGGCGAGGCACTGCCTCGCCCCTACTACGACAAGTCAGAGTGACTCCAATGACCGCGTTCCACGGCGCGCAAGAAAATGACGGACACCCGCACATACTTGCACTCTCCCGGCTCTCACCTATAATCGTGGCGAGTTCCGATGCCTTTATCTGATGCATTAAATGTCTTGCGGCAAGACCATGCCTTTATGCGCTGCGTGACAGCCTGGGAGCGCATCCCGGCCCGGCCGGCGCGCGTCGCTTCCTGGCCGGCAGCGCTCGATCCGCGCCTGATCGCCGCCGCCCGCGAGCGTGGTATCGAGCAGCCCTACATCCACCAGGCCCAGGTGATTGAGGCATCGCTGGCGGGGCAGCACGTCGTTGTGTCCACATCCACCGCCTCTGGCAAGACGTTGGCCTATAACTTGCCTATCCTCCATACCCTGTTGAATGACCCGGCTGCCTGCGCGCTCTATCTCTTCCCCACCAAAGCGCTGGCCCACGACCAAATTGCAAATCTCGAGTCCCAAGTCGCCGCGTGGCCTTACGACGGCGACACTCCTGCCTCCCAGCGCCCCGCTATCCGCCGCGAGGCCCGATTGCTGGTCACTAACCCCGACATGCTCCACACTGGTATCCTGCCTCACCACACCCGTTGGGCGCGCTTCTTTGGCAACCTGCGCTATGTGGTGCTGGACGAGCTTCACACTTACCGGGGCATCTTTGGCGGGCACGTGGCGAACGTGCTGCGCCGGCTGCGACGGGTGAGTCGCTTTTATGGCTCTGCTCCTCGTTTTATCTGCGCCTCTGCCACCATCGCCAACCCGCGTGAGTTGGCCGAGCGGCTCGTCGAGGCCCCGGTCACGTTGGTGGACGACGATGGCGCTCCGCAAGGGGATGAGCACCTTATTCTCTACAACCCCCCATTGGTGGATCGGGAGCTCGGCATCCGGCGCAGCGCGGTCCTGGCGGCAAAGGACATTGCGGCCCGCTTCCTCCAGGCCGATGTGCAGACCATCGTCTTTGCCCGCGCCCGGCTGACGACCGAAGTACTGCTGGGCTACCTGCGTGATTCCGTCACCGCCAAGGGGGGCGATCCCCAAACTGTGCGGGGCTACCGGGGAGGCTACCTCCCCAACGAGCGACGCGCTATCGAGCGAGGGCTGCGCACGGGGGAGGTGCGCGGCGTTGTGGCGACCAACGCGCTCGAGTTGGGGATTGATATTGGGCAACTCGACGCCTGTGTGATGGCTGGCTATCCGGGCACCATCGCCAGTACGTGGCAGCAGGCCGGGCGGGCGGGGCGGCGGGTGGGAACATCGGTCGCGGTGTTGATCGCCAGCGCACTGCCGCTTGATCAGTACTTGATCGCGCATCCGCGCTATTTCTTCGGTCAGCCGGTCGAGCGGGCGTTGTTGGATCCGGACAATCTGGCAGTGTTGACCAATCACCTGACCTGCGCGGCTTTTGAACTCGCTTTCGAGACTGGCGAGTCTTTCGGCAGCTTTGCCGAGACGGAGCCGTTTTTGGATGCGCTGACCGAGGAGGGGGTGCTGCATCGCTCCGCCGGTCGCTATACGTGGATCGGCGATGGCTACCCGGCTGGGAGATTGTCGCTGCGCACTGGCATTCCCGATAACGTCGTCATCCAGCAAGTGGGGAGCAGCGTGCCGCGCGTGATTGGTCAGATGGATCGCCCCAGCGCGCCTGTGCTGCTCCACGAGGGGGCGGTCTACTTGCACGGCGGCGCGACTTTTGTCGTCGAGTCGCTAGATTGGGAGGCGGGGCTGGCTCGCGTGCAGGCTGCCGGGCTGGATTACTACACCCGCGCTTCGTCCACGACGGAGGTGCGCGTGCTTGAGGAGTATTCCTCCTCTCCCCGCTTGCGGAGGGGAGTGAGGGGAGGCTATGGCGAGGTGCTGGTGACGACGCGGGCCACCGGCTACCGCAAGATCAAGCGGTACACACACGAGGCGCTGGCCTGGGCGCCGATTGACCTGCCGGAGCAGGAATTACGCACCGTTGGGTACTGGCTGGCGCTCTCTGAGGAACTCACAGCGCGGTTGCAGGAGAGCGGCGTGCTGCCGCCCCCGATTGACTATGGCCCTAACTGGTCGGCTCAACGGGATGCTGCCCGCGCCCGCGATGGCTATATCTGCCGGCACTGCGGCGCGGCGGAGCGGGAGGGCCGCCAGCACGACGTACATCACATCACGCCGTTCCGCACCTTTGGCTATGTGCCCGGCGTCAATGACTTTTACGAGCTTGCCAATCGGCTGGAGAATCTGATCACGCTCTGCGCCGCCTGCCATCGCCGCGTTGAGCGGGCGCGAGGAGCGCGGGGGGCGTTGAGTGGCCTGGCTTACTTGTTGCGGAACCTGGCTCCGCTGTACCTGATGTGCGACCCCGGCGACTTGGGAGCGGCGGTCCAGGCCCGTGCTCCAGAGACTGGATTGCCCACCATCACGCTCTACGACCGCGCGCCGGGAGGTTCTGGTTTGAGCGCGCATCTCTACGAACTCCACGACGAACTGCTGGCGGCTGCGCGGGACGTGGTGACTCGCTGCCCTTGCGCCGCCGGCTGCCCCGGCTGTGTAGGGCCGGCAGGGGACGTCGAGTGTGACACTAAAGCGCTTGTCACTCGATTGTTGGAGGCTATTGAGGGGGAATAAAGAGACCTTGCGAGAGTTGAAAACCCTCGCAAGGTCGGTAGTGTGGCCCAGGTTGGAGAATCAGAAAGGCATGGTGGGGATGGGGATACCCCAGTTCTGTAACGTCAGCCAGAATGATTCTGGTGCATACCACAAGAATATCACCAGCGCAACGCAGATCAGTACGAGCACCAGGCACCCGCACCCAATCCATAACTTGGATTTTTTCTTTTCTTCGACCGGTGGGCTTGCGTAAACCGGCGGTGCGCTCGGCGGAGGTGGCGGGGTATAGGCTGGCGGCGCGGGTGGGGGGGGCGGCGGCGTGTAACTCGGTCGCAGCGGCGCAGTGGGTTCCCCTAGTACCTCGGTCGGGGCCATCATACTTGCGCCTGATCCGTAATAGGTCAACCTGATCGAATCTCCCAGGCCGATCACGTCACCATTGGTCAGTGTGTGTGGGTCGGTCAGGCGCACTCCGTTGACGAATGTGCCGTTTGTGCTTCCTAAATCTTCGATTACCTCCAGGTTGCCCCGGCGCGTGATACGCGCGTGTTGACGTGAAGCCTGTGGATCGTTGATCACGAGTTCACTGCTCGGATCTCGTCCCAGTGTTACTAGATCCTTATCTATCATAAAAGTTTGACCAGGCTGGGGGCCTTGGTTCATCACCAGTCGGGAATCATTGCTCATTGCTTTCCTCCTCGGCAGTCTTGTGTTTTTTGTTTCTAGCCTACAGTATATGATTATTATTCCAAGTTGTCAAACGCGCCACTTGGTGGTAAACTTGTGCCCCCTGAACCGGGTAAGGATTGGATTTATGCTCATAGTAGATGCTCACGAGGATATTGCCTATAGTGTGCTCAACCTGGGTCGCGACGCGCGCCGTAGCGCGCTCGAGACCCGCCGCCGGGAGGAGGTCGCCGACCTACCTCAGCGTGGGGGCCTATGCATGACAGGTTTGCCCGAATGGCTGTCCGGCGGCGTGGCGGTCATCTTTGGCACTATTTTTGCCTCGCCCACTCGCTCGGCAGACCCTGGGCCTCTCACTTACACTACCGCCGCAGGGGCATACGCTTTGGGCCAGGCGCAACTCGATTACTACCATCGCCTGAGCGACGAGTGCGAGCAGGTCTCGTTGATCGGTAGCCGCGCTGATCTTGAGCAAGTGATCGCCAGCCAGAAAGGCGAAACCCCCCAGGTAGGCATCGTCCCGTTGATGGAGGGGGCTGATCCCATCCGCGAACCGGCCGAGGCCGAGGCGTGGTTCGAGCGCGGGTTGCGGATGGTGGGCCTTTCCTGGAGGCTGGGTTCCCGTTACGCTGGTGGCAATTCCACTCCAGGCCGGCTCACTGACGCCGGCCGCGAACTGCTGGCGGTGATGGCCGACTTGGGTTTGATTCTGGACGTCAGCCATTTGGCGGAAGAATCGTTCTTTGAGGCGCTGGATTGTTTTGAGGGCCACATCATTGCCAGTCATGCCAACCCTCGCGCGCGAGTGTCTGGCCCCCGCCAACTCTCCGACGAGATGATTCAACGCTTGACCGAGCGGGATGGTGTCATTGGGATCGTGTTATTCAACAGATTCCTGCATCCCGATTGGAAGATGGGCGACCCCAAAGAGGCGGTCGCTCTGACCGATGTGGTCGCCGCCATAGATCACGTCTGCCAGGTGGTGGGAGATGCGGCCCACGTGGGGTTGGGATCCGATTTCGACGGCGGTTTCGGGGCCGAGAGCGCCCCGGCCGAGATAGACACCGTCGCCGATCTGGCCCGCGTTGGCCCGGCGTTGAGCAGGATGGGGTACGGCGAGAAAGATATAGCCGCCGTGTTGGGGGGTAACTGGCTGCGTTTGCTGCGGGAGGCGTTGCCCCCCCGTTGATATTCTGTAATCTGTTGTTTTGACTTATGCGCTTTCATATTTTGACTCTCTTCCCGGCAATGTTTCAGGGGCCCCTGGAAGAGAGTATCCTCAAAAGAGCTAGAGAGAGCGGTCGGCTTTCCGTCTCGCTGCACAACATCCGTGACTATGCGACCGACAAGCACCACGTCACCGATGACACCCCATACGGCGGGGGAGGCGGGATGGTAATGAAGCCAGGCCCTATTTTTGCTGCTGTCGAAGCGGTCCTGGCGGGAGAGACTGATGTGCCGGTCATCCTCCTGACTCCTCAAGGGCGGCTCTTTACCCAGTCCATCGCGGCTGAACTATCCCATCACCAGCGCATTCTCCTCATCTGCGGACGGTACGAGGGGGTGGACGAACGGGTGCGCCAGCATCTGGCGAGCGACGAAATATCCATCGGCGACTATGTGCTTACCGGCGGCGAACTGGCGGCGATGGTAATCGTTGACGCTGTGACGCGGTTGCAGCCCGGTGTGCTAGGTGACCCCGGGGCTACTCTCGATGATTCTCACGCTCGTGGCTTGTTGGAAGGACCGCACTACACCCGTCCGTTCGAGTTTCGGGGTTGGGAGGTGCCGGAGGTGCTGCTTTCTGGAGATCACGCTGCCATCAACCGCTGGCGGCGCGAGCAGGCCCTGCGACGCACCTTTGAGCGCCGCCCGGAACTCTTGGAGCGGGCTGATTTAACCTCTCAAGAGCGCGAGTTTCTGGTACGGTTGATGTAGGGTTGGGGAATTTCACATCCGTGGTCCCAGAGACTCGTTTCCCAAATCACTAAATCTTGCATCACCAAATCAATTGAACCTTTTGGGGCTTGTAAAAGTATATAGCATGGCTGTACAACGGAGGGTAAATGACCGCACAGCACACCGACGGCTGGCTCGTCGTCCGCATTCGAGAGGGCGACCTCGAGGCTCTTGGTGAACTGTACGAGAGATATAAATCGCTGGTCTATCGGACGGCCCTGGCGATCACTTTTGACGAGCGGGCGGCTGAAGATATCCTTCAGGATGTCTTTCTGCGGGCGTATTCCTACGCCGATCGCCTCGATGAGACTGTGGTGCTAGGGCCGTGGCTGTATCGTGTCACCGTCAACTCGGCCTATACCTGGACGAATCGGGTCAGGCGCTGGCTGTATTTGTTCCAGGATACTGTTGAGCGTTTGGCGTTGCCCTCCCGGTGGTACCCCGAGGTGATGGTAGAAGATCAGGAATGGCGGCAAATGATACAGCGGGCGATTGACGCCTTACCCGCCCATCATCGCATAGTCATCGTCCTACACTATTTGGAGGGATTGAGCCTGGAAGAGATTGCCCGCGTGACAGACGTTCCAGAAGGAACGGTCAAGTCGCGCCTGCACTATGCCCGTGGGAAGCTAAAGAAAGTTATCCGAGAGCAGGAACGCAGGTTGATTCCCGAGGTGGCATATGATTTCACATAGGAATGTGTCAGAGAGGTACCCCATAGATGAGTTGGATGGCCTGATGCGTTGGGCGTTGCGGGAGAGGGTTGGCGGGGCGTCTCCGCCACCCAGGGTCTGGGAGCGTATACGTGCGCGCGCAGAATGGCGCGAGTCCTGGATGTTGTCGGGCTGTAAATTCTCCCGAGGCTATCGGGCGGTAATGAATCCACTCTCCAAGATAGACGCGTTTCTCTCTGCACAGTGTGTCGCCTGGGAGTATTCCCAGCCTCATAACGAGTGGGTGGAGTGGAGGTACAATCCCTGGCTGACACGTCTTCTCGATCAATATAGTTCTATGCTAAAGTTCGCGTGTTAGGTGTTTCGCGGATTTGTACTGGAGGACGAGTGGGGAGGATGAGAAGACAACCTCGTAATTGGTACAACAAGCGATAATTTGCTGGTGAACTTGCGCTTTTGTGGCAATTGGGTATAATTTAAAGTACTTTTTATTCTGAATCATTGTGTATTCTCTCATATACCAAAGGGGGGTTTATGTCTGAACAGCGGCAAACTCAATCTCCAAACACCTTGCTTGATATAAGAGGCCTTGTCACCCGCTTTTACACTGAGGATGGCGTGGTGAACGCTGTTAATGGGGTCTCCTATGCTATGGAAGAAGGGGGCACCTTGGGGGTCGTCGGCGAGAGCGGATGTGGCAAGAGCGTCCACGCGCTCTCCATCATGCGCTTGATTCCCAGCCCGCCTGGCCGGATTGAGGAGGGAGAAGTTTGGTTCAGTGGGCGTGACTTGTTGAAAGTGAGTGAAGGGGAGATGCACCACGTGCGTGGCGCGGAAATAGCGATGGTCTTCCAGGACCCGATGACGTCGCTCAACCCAGTGTACACGGTGGGCTTTCAGATTATGGAGGCGCTCAAGCTTCACCAAGGGATGGACAACGCGCAGGCGCGGGAGCGATCCGGCGAGTTGCTGACTTTGGTCGGTATCCCGGATGCTGTCCAGCGTCTGGATAACTATCCGCACCAATTCTCTGGAGGTATGCGCCAGCGAGCGATGATCGCTATGGGCCTTTCTTGCAACCCCAAACTTCTCATCGCCGACGAACCTACCACTGCTCTGGACGTTACCATCCAGGCTCAGATTTTGGACTTGGTAAAGCGGCTCCAGGAGCAACTGGGGATGGCAGTGATGTGGATCACCCACGACCTGGGAGTTATAGCGGGGCTGGCTAGTAAGGTAAACGTGATGTATGCCGGTTACATCGTTGAGCGAGGCGATGTGAAGGACATCTACGGGCGTTCTCGTCACCCCTACACGATGGGGTTATTGGGGTCATTACCCCGGCTGGATGATGCGCCTGGTACCCAATTGATTTCAATTCCGGGCCTGCCGCCTGATCTGATTGACTTGCCGCCGGGTTGCCCTTTTGCTGCCCGCTGTACTTTTGCCGTAGACCGGTGTTTAGAGGAGATGCCGCCGCTCGAAGATACAGACGGAGAAGGTCACATCGTCGCCTGCTGGCGATGGAAACAGGCCGTCGGGAGGACAAGGTAATGACCGCTGATACAACACCTCTGGTGCAGGTTCACAACCTTAAAAAGTATTTTCCCATCACGCGGGGTATCATCGTGCAGCATCACGTCGGTGACGTTAAAGCGGTGGATGACGTTAGCTTTGATATTCGCAAAGGAGAGACGCTGGGCCTGGTTGGGGAAAGTGGTAGTGGCAAGACTACCGTGGGCCGGACGATGCTTCGGCTATACGAACCAACAGAGGGACAGATGACCTTTGACGGCACGGACATGATGGATCTCAAGGGCAACGAATTGCGCCACATGCGCCGCCGGATGCAAATGATCTTCCAAGACCCCTATGCTTCGCTGAACCCGCGCATGACAGTCGGCTCTATTGTTGCTGAGCCGTTGGAGGTGCATGCGGTTGCTCACGGGAAAGAGAAGCGCGAGCGGGTGCAGGAACTCTTGCGCTTGGTGGGGCTTAACCCCTATTTTGTCAACCGCTACCCCCACGAGTTCTCCGGCGGCCAGCGGCAGCGTATCGGTATTGCCCGCGCCCTGGCCCTCGACCCTGATTTTATCGTCTGCGACGAGCCTATTTCCTCGTTGGATGTCTCCATTCAGGCTCAGGTGGTAAACCTGCTGGAAGAGTTGCAGGGACGCTTGGGGCTGACCTACCTGTTCATCGCTCACGACTTGAGCATGGTGCGCCACATCAGCGACCGCATGGCGGTGATGTACCTGGGCAAGATTATGGAATTGACCGACAGGGACGAGATTTACCTCAACCCGCTGCACCCCTATACCAAGGCGTTGATGTCGGCGGTGCCGGTGCCGGACCCGCTGGTTGAGGAAAAGCGGCATCGCATCATTCTAGAGGGAGATATTCCCAGCCCGTCCAAGCCTCCTGTGGGTTGTAACTTTAACACTCGCTGCCCGGTGGCTAAGGATATCTGCTTTGAGGTGGAGCCCGAGTTCGTTGAGGTGAAAAAGGATCACTTTTGCGCCTGTCACTTGGTGAAACCAGGTCAAGTGTAAAGTTTGTGTAATCGTTCAGGCTTGAACGATTACAAGTTTGTTGGCAACCTGATTGGGTTGTTTTGTTTGGGAGCGTGTATTTTTACAAAAGGAGGTGGTGGTTACTGAGAAGATAGAGCATAGAGATATTGAGAGGCACTGTTGACAAACCTATGTACGTGAAACTATCCTTAGGAGGAGAAAGAATGTTTTCTAAAAAGTGGTATATCCTTGCTTCTGTAATGGTGCTGGCCGGGCTGGCGCTCACCGCCTGCGGCGGGGGCGAAATCCAGACCGTGGTTATCACGGCCCCGCCTGCGTATGTTGAGGTTCCCGTTGAAGTAACCGTGCCGCCCGAGATCGTTGAGGTAACGGCGGAGCCGGGCCTGGGCGCTGGCTGCACCTACAACGCCTACCGCATGGGCTGGGTGATGGACTATGGCGACGCTGAGAACGTCCTCAACGTCGTCTTTAGCCCCGAATCGCCGTTCCAGTATAGCTTCTGGTATGACGAGACCTACCTCGAACTGGTGGACCAGGCGCTGATGGAGTTCGACCCCGCAGCTCGGGCAGAGTTGTGGAAACAGGCCGAGCGAATCATGATGACCGATTACGCGGCCTTTGCTCCTATCTTTTACTATGACCGCACCGCGCTGTTGCGGCCCGAGATCGAGGCCGTTTACCCGCCCTTTGGCTCGCCCCCTATCAAGCACTGGCGCTTGCCCGAGGGCCAGACCACACTGCGCTTTGTCATTGGCACCGAGCCGCCCACGCTGGACGTGAACACCTCCACCGACACCACCTCTCACCTGATCCAGCACCAGATCATGGATTCTCTCTACGAGTACGATGGTGATGGCAACATTCAGCCGGCCGGCGCTGTGAGCTACGAGGTATCCGAGGATGGGTTGGTTTACACCATCCACCTGCGCGAAGGCGCTCTGTGGTCCGATGGCGAGCCTGTGACCGCCCAGCACTATGTGGACGGCATCACCCGCCTGTTGGAGCCGGCGACGGCTGCCGAGTACGCCTGGCTGATGTACATCGTCCAGGGCGCTGAGGCTTTTAACACCGGCGAGACTGACGATCCTTCCACCTTGGGCGTAAAGGCCATTGATGACCTGACGCTGGAAATCACACTGAAACAGGCGGCCTCCTACTTTGACACCATTCTGGCCTTTTCCACCACCTACCCCGTCCGTCTGGACATCATCGAAGAGTATGGCGAGCTGTGGGCCGAGCCGGGCAACTTTGTGGGCAACGGCGCTTACCTGCTGACCGAGTGGGAACACGAGAATTACGTCGCCGTTGACAAGAACCCCGATTACTGGGGCGCGGACGACGTGACCATCGAGCGGATCGAGTTCCCCATCATCGTCGAGAACGCCACCGCGCTGGCCGCTTACGAGCGCGGCGAACTGGATGTCGGCGCTTTCCCCAGCGAGGAAATAACGCGTCTCCTGGAAGAGACACCCGATGACATCCGCGTTCTGGTTCGTCCTGGCCCCTACTACATCGGCTTTAACTTCCTCCGTCCGCCCACGGACAACCTGAACATGCGCAAGGCTCTGGCATCCTCCATCAACAAGCGTGCCATCCTCGACAACGTGCTGGAAATGCCCTGGCGCAACGTGGCGTGCGGCGTAGTCCCTCCGGGCATCCCTGGCTACCAGGGTTGTGGCGAAGTCGGCTACGAGTTCGATGTGGACGCCGCTCTGGGATACCTGGACGCCTACATGGCTGAAGCGGATGTTGCCGACCCCGGTGACATCACCGTTAACATCTGGTACAACCGTGGCAACGAGGACACCCTCGATGCGGTCGCCGAGCAATGGGAGACCAACCTCGGCATCAAGGTCAACGTAGCCATCATGGAATGGGCTGCTTACCTTGATACGCTTGACGAGTGCAACAACATTGACTAGTACGACCATCAGATAGTCTTGACTATCCGATGGGGCTTGGGGTTCCCGCCAGGGAACCCCAAGCCCACCCTTTGAGGTGAAACCTTATTCACGAGTATGGTCACAAGGTATCATCTCAATAATCCAGGGCATTTCTGACATAGCCGCGCTTTCTAAGCGTGTTAGGCTTGCGAGGTATGGAAACCTCGGTTATGTTGCCCCGACTTTTTGAGCAGGTACGTCACAGGCACAGTCACGAGTTTACGAATCCACGAATTGCCAGGTGATGGGCCAGCAATTCTCATTATGTCATTGCGAGGAGCGTTTTTTGCAACGAAGCAATCTCCAAGCGGATGGGGAAAATTGCTTTGCCCTGGGAAAAACGTCCGGTGCTCGCAATGACACCCCAAATTGAGAATTGCTGGTGATGGGCGCAGGTTCGTGACTGGATTTGTGAGGGTTGATTCTGTTGACAGTAACTAGTTGATTAGGAGAGTGTAGATATGCAAAGATTTATTGTACAGCGAATTCTATGGAACATTCCGGTGTTGCTCCTGATCTCTGTCGTCACCTTTGGGATGATGCAGCTCGTGCCGGGAGGTCCCTTCTCGGCGAGCGCATCGGGCCGGCCGGTTCCGCCAGAGATTCGGGCCAATATGGAGGCCAAGTATGGGCTGGATAAGCCGGTGTGGCAGCAGTATCTCAGCTATATGGACCGGTTGCTACTGCACTTTGACTTTGGCCCTTCCTTACGGCGGCCTGGTCGGACGGTCACCAGTATGCTCTTTGGTCCCAACTATATGGTGGAGGTGCTGCGCGACCAGCTTCGGGCCACCTACGGGGTGCAGGCCAGTTCGATGACCTTTGCCGAGCCGCCTGGCTTGTTTGATTCCGAGGTTCTGGTGGTAAAGACCAATAGGGAGGTGGTGGGCTACATTTCCATAAATTGGAGAACTCGGTTCGAGGTTATCAAGCACTTCTTTTCGCTGGCGCCAGTCATGGTCTCGGTCCAGGTAGGGCTGGTCTCCATCTGTATGGCTCTTTTCATCGGCGTGCCCCTGGGCATCGTCTCTGCTCTAAAGCAGAATACAGTGGTGGATTACGTGGCAATGTTCTTTTCCATGTTGGGAGTCTCTATTCCCAATTTTCTCCTGGGTATCTTGTTGATCCTGGTCTTTGCCCTGACCCTGGAGTGGTTGCCTACCTATGGCTGGGGTGAGAGCTGGAAACAGGTGATTTTGCCGGCCATCACGCTCGGCACGGGCGGTATGGCTATCATCGCCCGGCTGACCCGCGCCAGCATGCTGGAAGTCATCCGCGCCGATTACATCCGCACCGCCCGGGCCAAGGGGTTGACGGAGCGGGTTGTCATAGTCCGCCACGCGTTAAAGAACTCGCTCATTCCTGTAACCACAGTTCTAGGCCCGCTGATGGCTGGCTGGCTCACCGGCTCGTTCATGGTGGAGTGGGTCTTTTCCATCGGCGGCATTGGCAAATTCTTCGTCACCGCGGTCACCGACCGGGATTATACCCTGATTATGGGTACGATCCTACTTTACTCAGGAGCGATGGTTGTTTTCAACTTGATCGTGGACATCGCTTATGGCTATATTGACCCACGTATCCGGTTCGATTAAGAAGAAACCAGGTGTCTTGAACCGGGTTTCTGATACCAGTGATACTGGCAAAGGAGGAATAAATTATGGCTGAGACTGCTTCCGAGCGACGTAGACGAGAAGAAGAGGAGCAGTTTTCTGAACGAGGCGTGAGCCTGTGGCAGGATGCCTGGCATCGGTTGTTGCGTAACCGGATGTCATTGATTGGGTTGATCTTTATCGCTCTCATGATTTTCTGCTTCATCACTGGGGATTTTCTCCCTCCCTATTCTTATCGTGAGGCGGATTATGATAATACCCGCGTCGCTCCACAGCTTGATCACATTTTTGGCACCGACAAGATGGGTAGGGACGTCTTTAGCCGGATATGGTGGGGCACGCGTGTCTCCCTTACCGTTGGCGTCGTGGGTTCACTGACCTCGCTGATCATTGGCATCACCTATGGCTCCATCGCCGGTTATCTGGGCGGCCAAACAGATAACCTGATGATGCGTTTTGTGGACGTGATGTACGGCTTTCCCACCCTGCTCTTTATTATCCTGGTTATGGTGGTCATGCCCTCGGAAACCGCTATCCAGGGTATGATCAATATCTTTATCGCCATTGGTATCGTGGGGTGGATGGGTATGGCCCGGCTTATTCGGGGGCAGTTTCTGTCTTTGCGGGAGAAAGAGTTCGTGCTGGCGGCGCAGATGGTCGGCGCCGGCCCGGCCCGTATCATCTCACGCCACTTGCTGCCCAACAGCCTGGGGCCGGCCGTCGTATCGCTGACGCTGGGTATACCTGGACTGATCCTCACCGAGGCTACACTCAGTTTCATCGGTCTGGGCGTACCGCCGCCCTTCCCCAGTTGGGGGCAGATGTTGAGCGAGGGCTGGAGAGGGTTGCGCTCCTCGCCTCATCTGACCATCTTCCCGGGCTTGGCGATTACTTTTACCATGTTGGCCTTTAACTTTGTGGGCGATGGACTGCGGGACGCGCTGGATCCGACGATGCGCGGCACCGCGCTGGTTCGCGCGGCCCGGCGGAAGAAGAAAAAAGCGAGCAAGGCGAAGGCGGCTGCCGCATAGAGCACTAGCATTACTCGTGGATGCGAGCAACGGGAGGTATGAGCCGAGAGAATCGGACGTACCTCCCGTTTTTGTGTATTGAGGCAAAAGGGCGGTTTTGCTAACCGCCGCCTGGTCGGATAGCAAATTCGCCCGTAACTTGACTATTCAGCCTCTGTCATTGCGAGGGCGCTTTTTGCCCGAAGCAATCTCCAAGATGTCCTAAACGGGGATTGCTTCGTCCCTTCGGCAGGCTCAGGGCAGGCTGCTACGCTCCTCGCAATGACAAAAGCGGCGTTGTTGCGCTGTATGCC
>QMOE01000011.1 GCA_003648125.1 Chloroflexota bacterium | reverse complement strand
TTTGGAAACCTGCCCTACAGTCAGCGCGATTTCCAATCGCGGCTACAGCGCGCAAACGCCCCGGAATATTGAAAAGATACGGGCGAGGCGGTGACTCGCCCCTTCCTCGGCAGGGACGCCCGCGCTCCCAGGCAAGCTCCGCCACCCGACGCAAAATTTGACGCCTCCCCCTGCAACAGCAACTTGACAAATAGAACTCTTGTAGTATACTATACCCCAGTATGGTATACTGGAGGTAACAGAATATGCCAATTTACGAGTACCAATGTAACGAATGTGGCGAGAGGTTCGAGTTGTTCGTGCGTTCGTCCAAGCAACAAACTGATCCCGCGTGCCCCAAGTGCGGGAGTCCCAAAGTGCAGAAAGCAATTTCGCTGTTTGGACTTGGTGGGCCGGGCGGGAGCAGCAAATCAAGCGCGGCATCCTGCGGCACGGGCTTTACTTGAGGGACAGGCCATTAGACAAGAGGCCGTGAGCCTCTAAGGGGAGAACAAGGTGAAATTGTGCGATCAATCTGCCAAGGCTGACCTATTAAACCGTATACGGCGGTTAGAAGGGCAAGCACGCGGGGTGGCAAAGATGGTCGAGGATGACCGGGATTGCAGCGAGATTTTGCAGCAACTGTCCGCCGTTCGCTCCGCTGCCCACAAGGCTACCGTGACACTGGTGCGAGCCTATACCACCGAATGTGTGCTATCTGATAACCCGCCCCAAGAGATCGCCAACGCGCTGGCAATGGCGTTATCAAGATTAGCGTAGAAAACAGCAAGTGCAAGTTAAATCAAATGGGTGTGTTTCAAATGAGTTGAGTAAGCGCGCTTTCCATAGCGCGCGGCATGGAAACCGCGCCTACTTCCAACCGAAATGAAACGCACCCAAATCAAATTTAAGGAGATAGAAAATGGCTTTGTTGAATGAAGAAATTGCAGGACAAGTTAAGCAGGAATTGGCCGATCTGGCAGGGCCAGTTCGGTTAGCGGTGTTCACCCAAGAGTTCGAATGTCAATTTTGCAAAGAGACCCGACAGTTGGCCGAGGAAGTAGCTGCACTCTCGGACAAGTTAAATATCGAGGTCTACGACTTTGTCGCCGACAAGAAAAAGGCGGAAGAGCTAAACATAGACAAGATTCCAGCCATTGCTGCCATCGGGGCGGAGGACTATGGGGTGCGTTTCTATGGTATCCCATCCGGTTACGAGTTCGCCTCTCTGCTCCACGCAATCAAGCTGACAGCATCCGGCAAACCAGAATTGAGCGCGGGGGCGCTGAAAGAACTGTCGGGGTTAAAAGTGCCGGTGCATCTCCAGGTTTTCATCACGCCGACGTGCCCGTATTGTCCACAGTCGGTGACGCTGGCCCACCAGATGGCCGTCGCCAGCCCAATGGTGCAAGCAGACATGGTGGAAGCACAAGAATTTCCCCAACTATCGAACAAATACCAGGTAATGGGCGTGCCACGCACAGTGATCAACGAAACGGCACATCTTGAAGGAGCTGCGCCAGAGTCAATGGTGATGGCAAAATTGCGAGAGGCGTTAGCGTAAGACGATGTTTGATTTCAAGTTGACGCAATCTCAGCAAGAAGCACGCCCGGATGCAAGTACCAAGCAAGATGATCAGGTTTACGATCTGACCATCATCGGCGGGGGCCCGGCCGGGCTGACCGCCGCTATCTATGCCGGGCGCGCCCGGGTCAAAACTCTGGTGCTGGCTGGTTCGCTCCCCGGCGGGCAGCCAGCCAACACCGACGTCATCGAAAACTATCCCGGCTTCCCCAAAGGGATCGAGGGGCCAGAGTTAAGCCAGCTGTTTCAAGAACAGGCTGGACGATTCGGTGCCCAGATATTGATAAATGACGCGACGGAGGTAGATTTTTCCGCCAAGCCTTTCACCATCCACACGCACGGAGCCGTGTACCAATCTCGAGCAGTGATCGTTGCCACCGGCGCTGTCCCGCGCCGCCTGGGAGTGCCTGGTGAGGACAAGTTCTTCGGCCGGGGCGTCTCCGCCTGCGCGACCTGCGACGGTTTCTTTTATCGGGATAAAACAGTCGTGGTCGTCGGCGGAGGGGATAGCGCCATCACTGAAGCGATCTTCCTCACCCGCTTCGCCAGCGAGGTGATCGTCATTCACCGGCGCGATGAGTTGCGGGCGACCAAGATCAACCGTGAACAAGCCTTGGCGAATCCAAAGATACGTTTCGTGTGGGATGCTGTAGTGGAGGAAATTCTAGGCGAGCAGACGGTGAATGGGGTGCGGGTGCGCAACGTGAAAACTGACGCGACCAGGGTCATTGAGACCGACGGCGTGTTCCTCTACGTCGGCCTGGAGCCAACGACAGGGTTGTTTGCCGGTCAGTTGGAATTGAACGAGCAAGGGTACATCGTCTCCGACCGTCGTCAGCGGACGAGTGTGCCGGGAGTCTTTGTGGCCGGGGACGCGCAAGATCCGCTCTATCGCCAGATCGTGATCGCGGCCGGTTCTGGCGCGGTGGCGGCGCTAGAGGCAGAGAGGTTTCTGGAAGGACACCAATCGTAAAAACAGGGTAACTGCTCAGGCATAGCCCGTTCAAGTTTTCAAGGTGCCCGGCACTTGATTGCCTTCGAAAATGGCTCTTTATTCAATGCCGGGCACCCGAGCAGCTACAAAATAGAATGTTCTCAGCGTAAAGGGAACAACCAGGATCGAGTTATGCCAGATCACCCACTCCCCACCAAAATTCCTCACGTAGACAACAGCCTGTGTCAGGTTTGTCGCAAGTGCGTGGCCCGGAAAGTGTGCCGGACAAAAGCCATCGTCGCCATAGACCCAGGAGAGCCACCGTTCATTGATGGTAATCTCTGCTACGGTTGTATGGCTTGTCTGCCGGCCTGCCCGTACGGAGCCATCGTGACATAATCCGCGTTTACCTGCGATAACCAAAACCCGAAGGGGTAGTGGAACCCTTCGGGTTTTGCCGTTCTGGATGGTACAAGTGGCCTAATGCGTAAGAATCTGGCTCAGGAACAACTTGGTGCGTTCCTCCTTAGGATTGGCGAAAAACTCTTCCGGCGTGTTCTGTTCCACGATATTCCCCGCGTCGAAAAAGACGATGCGGTGCGCGGCTTCTCTGGCAAAACCCATCTCGTGGGTCACGACGATCATCGTCATGCCGGAGCGAGCCAACTCGCGCATCACATCCAGCACTTCTTTGATCATCTCTGGGTCCAGCGCGGAGGTCGGCTCGTCAAAGAGCATGATCTTGGGCTGCATAGCCAGAGCGCGGGCGATGGCTACTCGTTGCTGCTGCCCGCCCGATAACTGACCCGGGTATTTATGGGCTTGTTCGGGAATCCCTACCCGCTCCAATAATTGTATGGCGGTCTCTTCGGCCTTTTCCTTGGGCCACTTGCGCGCCCAGATAGGCGCCAGGGTGACGTTCTGCAACACCGTCAGGTGCGGGAAGAGGTTGAACTGTTGGAACACCATGCCCACTTCGCGCCGGACGGCCTCAATGTTGCGGATGTCGTGGCTCAACTCGATGCCGTCCACGATGATGTCTCCCCGCTGGTGTTCTTCGAGGCGGTTGATGGTGCGGATAAGGGTGGATTTGCCTGAACCCGAAGGGCCGCAAATGACAACCACCTCTTGCCGCTTGATAGTCAACGAGACGCCCTGCAGCACGTGAAAGTCGTCAAACCACTTGTGTACGTCACGGCAGATGATGATATCGTCGGCAGACAAATGTGTCCTGTTTGCTTCGGCCACGTTATCCTCCTTTAACGCTCTCCCACGCCCAGGGCAACCTCAAGCCGTCGGCTGGCGTAAGACATGGCATAGTTAAAAACCCAGAAAATAACCGCGATGAACAAATATACTTCCATATTCAAGAGTTTCCACTCGACGTTGCTTTCCAAGACGGCTCGCCCAATGGCGAGCAGTTCCAAGAGACCCACGATCGCGGCCAGGGTGGTATCCATAAAGAGAGCGATGAACTGACCCACGATGGTGGGAATGACCAGTCTCAGCGCTTGCGGCAGCACGATCAACCCCATAGTCTGAAAGTTGTTCAGACCCACAGCTTTGGCTGCCTCGATCTGTCCTCGAGGGATGGCCTGCAAGCCGCCGCGTATGTTCTCGGCCATGTAAGCGGCGGCGAAGAGGGTCATTCCTACCATGGCTCGCAACACGCGGTCAATGCGCACCCCCCCGGGCAAAAACAGGGGCAGGATGATGGAAGCCATAAACAGAATCGTCACCAGGGGCACTCCCCGGACGATCTCGATGAACAGGACGCAAAACCCCTTGAGCACCGGCAGTTTGCTCTGTCGCCCCAACGCCAGCAAGACGCCGATGGGAAACGAGGCCACGATGCCAACCAGGGCCAGCAGGAAGGTCAGGAGCAGCCCGCCCCACAACCCAGTCTCGACCTTGGGCAGCCAACTCACACCTTCGATCCCGACCAGCAGTAGAATGGTCAAGACGAACGAGAGCAGCCAGCCCAGCGCCACCCAGCGGGATTTGCCGATAGGGGTACGTCCCACTTGATAGCCGATAAAGGTCAGAATTGGATTAGCCAAAAATCCAAGCCGTAATTTCAGCTCCATGCTGATGGGCAGCAGAGCCACGATGCCAAGCGCCACTGCCAGAGTCAGAGCAAAAGTGCGTACTGTGCCACCCCAAACGCGCCAACTGAGGCCAAAGAGAAAGGAAACCATGAACAGGATGGTTCCCACCCGCCACAGTTGCTTCGGCGGGTATTGCCCCACCGCAAATAGTTTTGGACTGTTGATGACCGGCGCCCAGTTGGCCGTGAACAACACCCAACTCAGCGCGCCTTTTAGCACAAAGTAGAGGAGCGCTATTGCCAGAATAGTGAGCAAAGCATCGTACCACGTGCTGAACAGATTCTTTTTGAGCCAGCGGACAAGTCCCGGGGGGGACGGCGGTCGTATGACAGCTGCAGAGTTTGTGCTCATACTCATCGCTCCACCAATTGAATCCGACGATTATAAATGTTCATCAGAATGGATGTAGTCAGGCTGATAGAGAGGTAAACGGCCATCACCATCGAAAAGACGGGAACCGCGCTCCCGGCCTGGTTGATTATCGTTCGGCCCACGAAAAACATGTCAGGATAGCCGACCGCAATAGCCAGGCTCGAGTTCTTGGTCAGGTTCAGGTATTGGCTGATCAGCGGCGGGATGATGACGCGCATCGCCTGGGGAAAGACGATCAGGCGCAGCACCTGCATCCCGTTGAGGCCGACCGCCCGCGCCGCCTCGAACTGCCCCCGGTCGACCGCCATGATGCCGGCGCGCACCACTTCGGCGATAAAGGCACCGGTATAGATCACCAGCCCGGCCAGCAGAGCGGCGTACTCGATAGTGAGCCGCGTACCCCCATCGAAATTGAACTTGCTCATCACCGGTATATCTGCCACCAACGGGCTTGCGCCGACCAGGAACCAGCCCAGGGCAGGCACGATCAACAACACTGCAAGCGCGGTCGCCACCGGATAGGTCTCATGTCCCGTCTTTAGCCGATAGCGGCCCAGTAGGATGTGCAAGAGGATGGACAGGATGATTCCCCCCACCACAAAGGCGATCCAGTTACCAAAGGTCGAGGTTGGTACCGGGGACGGCATATAGACGCCGCGCTGGCTGAGGTAGATGGGGCCGGGCCACTGGATACTTTCCTTGACAATGGGCAGGTTTTGAAAGACGGCAAAGTACCAGATAAAGAGTTGAACCAGCAGCGGGATATTACGGACGATCTCGATATAGACACTGGCGATCTTGCTGATCAACCAGTTGGAGGAAAGCCGGGCCAGGGCTGCTGTCGTTCCCAGCGCCGTCGCCAGGACGATGCCCACCACCGCCGCCTTGATCGTATTCAGGATGCCGATCAGAAAGGCGTAGCCAAAGGATCGGGATTCGTCGTATGGGATCACCGACTCTGCCAGGGGAAACCCAGCCGATTCTTTTACAAAGTCGTAACTCAGGCTCAGTCCTCTGTCGTGAGCAGCCCGAAGCACGTTGCTGACAAAGAAAATCAAAAAGCCAATCACGAGGGCCGCAGAGATGACCTGGGCAATTCCCTGGATCACTCGCTCGTCGCGCCAGAGAGGGATGCTGCTCCTGGTGATGACTTGGATGCGAGAGTCTTTGTTCATACTCGATCCCTTTCTAAAAAGGGGTCAGGTTCACTAGGGCAACCTGACCCCTATTGGATCTACCGAGGCTCGATTAACGGATGGGCGGCGCGTAGATCAAGCCGCCATCGCTCCAGAGTTTGTTGGGGCCACGAGGCAGAGTGAAGGCATCCCCGTTGGGGCCCATGTACCGATCATAGATCTCGCCATAGTTGCCTACCTCGCGGATTATGTTGGCAGCGAAATCAACTTCCAGGCCCAAGTCAGCCTGACCGAACTCGCCCTCCACGCCCAGCAAGCGCGTGACGGAGGGGTTGTCGCTGCTCATCATCTCGTCCACGTTCGCCGAGGTGACGCCCAACTCTTCAGCGTTGATCAGGACATAAGCCACGGTCTTGACCAGATCGAACCACTGGTCATCGCCTTGCGGGACGGCCGGCGTCAAAGGCTCCTTGGACATGGTGAGGTCCATAACCATGTGGTCATCGGGATTGGTAAAGCCCATGCGGACGGCTGCCAATTGTGATTTGTCGCTGGTGCAGGCGTCGCAGCGGCCTTCCTCGTAGGCGTTGTATACGGAGGCAGTATCCTCGAACGTGACCGCCTCAAAACTCAGGCCGCGCTCACGGAAGTTGTCGGCCAGGTTCAACTCGGTGGTGGTGCCGGTGGTCACGCAGACGGTCGCGCCATCCAGGTCTTCCAGCGTGGTGGCGCCGAGGTCCTTGCGGACCATCATCCCCTGCCCGTCGTAGAACGTGACAACCGTAAAGTTGCCCCACGCCGCGTCGCGGCTAGAGGTCCAGGTGCAGTTGCGGGATAGCAGATCCACCTCGGCGGTCTGCAGGACCGGACCACGCTCGGCCGCCGTCAGCGGTACGAACTCGACAGCATTGGGGTCGTTAAAGATGGCGACGGCGACGGCCCGGCAAAAGTCAATGTCAAAGCCGACGTTGTTGCCGTCCGCGTCCAGGTAGCCAAAGCCGAGCAGGTCGGTGCGGCTGCCGCATACGACCTTGCCGCGCGCCTTGACGATCTCCAAGCGCGCCTCGCCTGCCGCGGGCGCTTCAGGGCACGGGGGGCACTCGGGGCATTCAGCAGCCTCAGGGCACGGGGGACATTCGGTAGCAACCTGTCCACAAGCAGTGAGCACAAAACTCAAGACTGACAGAACGGCCAACAGTTTAAACAATTTGCGATACATAACTCTCCTCCTTCTCAAATGTTAGTTAAATAGAAACAGTGAACGAGTAAAAAGTCAACAGTGTTTGTTTGGGATTCTTGGCAACACCTCCTTTCACGCCGCTCAACCAGGTAATTGACGGCAAGTGTAGCATATCACCCGACAAAAGTCAAACACTCACGGAACAGCAATTCCCGTTTTGTAGCCGCGATTTCCGAATCGCGTCTGTTTTTCCACGTAAAGCATCCTGCGCGATTGCGAAATCGCGGCTACGACCTGACTTTTCACCCATAACGGGAATTGCTGCTCGCGGAACGCTCATTTGTGCAAGTGATACCATTAGGTTATAATCAAAGAATGAACCTGAAACCGCACACGATCATCGTCTTGGCTATAATTCTCTTGTCCACCTTTGTCCGCTCCACATTCGGTTTTGGAGACGCGCTCATCGCTATGCCTCTCCTCGCCATGACCGTCGGCATCCAGATAGCCACTCCGCTCGTGGCACTGATAGCCAGCACGATCGCCATCACCATTCTGCTCAAAAATTGGCGCAGTGTTGACGTGGGGAGCGCCTGGCGGCTCGTCGTCTCATCCTTGATAGGCATTCCCATCGGGCTTGTGTTCTTGAAAGGGGCGTACGAAAATATCGTCACCGCTGTGCTGGCGCTACTCATAGTCTCATTTTCGCTGTATAGCTTGCTAAAGCCCAAGCTGTCCTTCCCCCCCAGTGATAGGTCGGCCTACGTTTTCGGCCTCCTGGCGGGCATCTTGGGCGGCGCGTACAACACGAACGGCCCTCCCATCGTCATCTACGGGACGCTGAAGAAATGGCCGGCCAAGAGCTTTCGGGCCACGTTGCAGGGATACTTTTCTCCCACCGGCCTGTTGATCGTGGGCAGTCACGGGCTGGCTGGTCTTTGGACCTCGGACGTGTTACATCTCTACTTTATCTCACTGCCGGTCGTCTTTCTGGCGATATTGCTCGGCGGGAAGCTCAATTCCTCCATCCCCACCGGCAAGTTCGATCGGTACATTCACGTAGCTTTGATCATCATTGGAACGATATTGCTCATTAATTCGATCCACATCTGACACGGGAAGCGCAATCCTCTTGTGGCATGGTCAAACTAGATGCCCGGCAGGGCCAGACGGAAAGTGCTTCCACGTCCAGGCCCCGCGCTTTTCACGTGCGCCCTGCCACCATGCACCTCGGCAACGTAACACACAAAAGTCCATCCCAGCCCCAGCCCCTCTTGTCCGCGCCGCAGGGCATCGGCGCTCTGCTCAAAGGGCCGCCCAAGTAGTACCATCTGCTCTGGCGTCAGGCCCACCCCGGTATCTTTTACCTCGATCACAACCTCGTTATCGGACTCGAACGCCCTTATCCAGGCACTGCCTTCGGGGACGTTGAACTTGACAGCATTATGAGCCATCTGATAAACCGCCTCACCCAGCAGATCAGAGTCAGCGTGAACCAGTGGCAATTCAGAAGGCACAACGACCTGAAAATGTACGCCCCGCGCCTCGGCCAGCACAGCTACCGGGTTCACGGCCTCCGAGATCAATTGAGCGAGGGAAATGCTCACCAGTTGTGGCTCGCGACGCTTTCTCACCAATTCGGCAAATTTCACCGTCCCGTTAATCAATCGGCGCAGGTCTGCGATTTGAGTCACCAGCTTGTCCCGCGTGGCTTCTAGTTCGGGAGGGGCATCTCTGGTCTGCCGCTCCAAAAGTTGCAGCGTCAGATCAATATCGGAAAATGGAGTCATAAGCTCGTGCGTCACCACGCCAAGAAAAGCCGCCTTTAGCCGGTCCACTTCGCCCAGTTGCCAGTGCGCCTCTTCCATCACCTTCCGTTCGCGCCGTTCCCGCTCAACCAACTCCTTCAACTCACGGGCATAGATCACCAATTGATCCTGATCGGCAGGGAGCGTGGAAATGTCTACCGCCCGGCTCAAAGAGGTTTCGCCAGGTCGTCCAGCGAGAGCTTGGTCAACTAAGGCGATAAGCTCGGTGGGGACAAACGGCTTGGTCAGGTACTCGCTAGCTCCTGCCGCGAGTCCCACCGCCCGGTCAACCTGCTCTGTCTTGGCCGAGACGAGAATTATCGGGATGGAACCGGTCATCGGAGATGCCTTCAACGTGGCGCATACCTCAATGCCAGACTTGCCCGGCAACATCACGTCGAGGATAACCAGATCGGGCTTTAGGCTACGAGCCAGTGCCAACGCCTTATCGCCATCGTGCGCCACGACCGTCTGCAGCCCTCCCAGATCCAACGTAATCTCAATAGCCCGCGCCAGAGATTCATCGTCATCTACGATCAAAACCGTCTGCTTGCGTTCCCCCTGCTGATGTTTCCGTTCCGACATTGCCTCAAACCCCTCACTTATCCGTATTCCCCCAGTCTGACGTATCAACGTCTTGCCTTTTTTCAGACACCGGCAGGGCCAAGGAAAAAGTGCTCCCCTGGCCCGGTCCAGAGCTTTTCACGTGCGTCTGACCGCCGTGTACCTCGGCGACGTAGCGCACAAAAGTCCAACCTAGCCCCAGTCCTTCCTGTCCACGCCGTAGGGCGTCGGCGCCCTGCTCGAATGGTTGACCCAACATCTCCAGGCGCTCCGGCGTCAGGCCCACTCCTGTATCCTGCACCTCAATTACAATCCATCCCATAGCCTCGAACACTTTCACTTGGGCGTATCCACCCGCAAGGTTGAATTTCACGGCATTGTAAGCCATCTGGAAAACCGCTTCACTCAAAAGTTCAGGGTCAGCATGAACACGCGGTAAGTCGGGAGGCACAAAGGCCCGAAAATCTATATCCCGCGCCTGGGCCATCACCGCCACCGGTTGTATGGCCCATGGTATAACCCGATCCAGGGAGATATAGCCAGGCTGTGGTTCGCGCCGCTTGCTCACTAGTTCAGCGAACTTTACCATCCCGCTGATTAAACGATGCAGACCAGCGATTTTGGTCGCCAACTCGTCTCGTGCGGCCTGCAACTCGGGCGAAGCGACAGCACTCTCCTGTTGCAATACTTGTAACGTCAGGCCAATATCAGCGAATGGTGTCAGTAATTCGTGCGTCACTACACTGAGAAATGATGCCTTCAAACAATCCACTTCATCCAGCCGCTGGCGGGCTTCCTCCAACGCTTGGCGTTCGGCTCGTTCCTGCTCATATAATTCCTTGAACTCGCGCGCATAGACCACCAGCTGATCCCGCTCGGCAGGCATCTTGGCAACATCTGACAACGGACGCGGCACAATAAGCCGACCAGCGAGTGCTTCATTCACCAGGGTAATGAGTTCAACGGGATTGAACGGTTTAGAGAGATATTCCTCGGCCCCGGCCGCGAGTCCCACCGACCGGTCAGCCGGCTCCGCCTTTGCCGAGATGAGGATCACTGGAATGGAAGATGTCTCTGGAGCCATCTTTAAAGTGGCGCACACTTTTACGCCAGACCGGCCCGGCAACATCACGTCGAGGAGAATCAGGTCGGGGCGCAGATTGCGGGCCAGTTCCAAGGCCCGGTCGCCATCGTGCGCCACGACGGTCCGCAATCCCTCTTGATCCAACGTGGCCTCGATAGCTCGCGCCAACGCTTCTTCATCATCCACTATCAAGACTGTCTGTTTCTGGCCCCTCTCGTGCGAATCTTGATTAGACATACTACTCCATAACCTGATTACAGACGCCGATAAATTCAGTCACTCAGATCGAGGGATTGCGTCCTCGATTTGAGGCGCAACTTGGGTAATTATAGCCCAAAACCGGGACTGGACAAATATAGCAAGTTGGAGTAAATTATCTCCCAGCACCCGTTCGTCGCCACCCGCGAAAGGAGAGCAACGATGAGCCATTGTCCCAGTTGTGGAAGATATACCGGCCCCCACGAGGCCTGCCCCTATTGCGGCGCTCGTCTGACGGGGCGCACATCAATCCGCACAGTCAAGATGATCGCGGTCATTCTCGCCAGCGTGGGACTCGCCGCTCTTTGGTTCGCCGCCACGCGCGCCGAGATACCCCTCGTCCAAATCGGTCAGGCCGGCGCGACGATGAATATGGCCTACGTGCAGATCGAAGGTCGCTGCACCCGCGCCCCCTCGTATGATCCCGACGGCGAGTACCTCAGCTTCTCGATCGAGGACGAGACGGGCAATATCCGCATCTCGTCCTACCGCGCCGAGACGCGGCAGATCGTCGAGGAAAAGCGCACGCCCGCGCTGGGCGATTGGGTCGAGGTGGCCGGAACACTGCGCGTGCGGGAGGACTTTCTCTCGCTCACCGTCAATGTGCCGGAGCAGCTCAAGATCACCCGCGCCGAGCCGGTAGAGCGCGCCATCGGTTCCATCAAGCCGGAGGACGAATATCTGCGCGTGCGGGTGCAGGGTGAAGTGGAAGGCAGCTACGAGCCTTACGAGGGGTTGACGCTGATTACCGTCCGCGACGAGACCGGTTCTATCCCCGTCGCCGTGAGCGAGGACATGCTCGCGCTTGACGGCAGCCCCCCACTCCTCTTGCCCAAGGGCCAACCCGTCGAGGTCGTGGCAGCGGTCTCTCTCTACGGCGATACGGTGCAACTCGCCCCCGCCTCCGTCGCCGACATCGCGCCGCTTGACCAGCCGGTGCTCGTCGCCATAGAGAGACAGATCGGCGAACTGACCGGGGAGGATGCGGGCCAGGTGATCATCGTGAGCGGTACCATCACTGAGCTTGACCCCTTTTCCGCCGGCGTAAAGTTCACGCTGGAGGATACCAGCGGCCAAGTCACCGTGCTGCTGTGGCAGGATGTCTACGACGGGTTGAGCGCCGAGGCCAAGCCAGAGGTCGGCGCGGAGGCGCAGGTTCAGGGTAAGCTCTCCGAGTACCAGGGCGAGCTAGAGGTGATTCCCAATCTGCCCGACGATGTGTGGGTGCTCGCTCCTCCGCCCAACATCGCGCCGCCGACAGAGACCCCACAGCCAGAGGGAAACGAGATTGAGACGCGCGCCATCGGCGACGTCACTTCCGCCGACGTGGGACAAACCGTTCACCTGGCAGGCACACTTGGCGAGATGGAGACTTTTTCCGCCGGAGTCAAATTCGCCCTCGACGACGGCAGCGGTACCATCATCCTGCTGCTCTGGCAAAACGTCTACGACAGTATCCTCGACGCCGAGCAACTCGTCGCCGGTGCGCGGGTCGAGGTGGTGGGGCAGATCAAAGAGTATCGAGGCGATTTGGAGATCATCCCGGAGGCGGATGGGGTGAAAATTAGAGATTAGTACCTTATCAATGAAATTCTTGTACACTGAACAAGAATTTTCGACAGGATTTACAGAATTGACAAGATTTCTCCCTCATCCTGTAAATCCTGTCAAAAACTTGTTTGGTTCTGGCTTGTCCAGGTTATGGAATTAGGATTGGAGGTTGCTATGCAAATAAAAATACTTGTAACCATCACGACTGCTTTGACGATGCTGATGACCGGATGCAAGGGCGCGTCACAACCAGTGGCGACCGCTACCACCAAACCACTGCCAACACAGGCCGCCACAGCCACCCTCGCGCCGACGAGTACGCCAGCGCCGACCGAGACCCCTCCGCCCACCGACACGTCCACGCCCAAACCAACACCCACCCCGGCAGACACATCCACGCCGACGCTCGCTCCCACACCGGAACCAACGGAGAGCGCCCTCAGCACCGACGTGATTGCAATCAACACCATCACCGCCGCTCAAGTGGGACAAGAAACGACAGTGGAAGGCACGGTCGTCGGCACATCCAGCTTCTCGGCGGGATTCAAGTTCACGCTGGATGACGGCACGGGGCAGATCGCGCTCCTACTGTGGCACAACGTCTACGACAACTGCTGGGACGCGGCCGAAATAAACCTGGGCGCGACGGTGCGCGCTACGGGCGAGATCGGCCAATACGAGGGGCAATTGCAAATAGAGCCGGATTTTGGCGGCGACGTAAAGGCTATCACGGGCGCGTCCGCATCCGCGCCCCTGCGCGAGATCGGCTCGCTCTCCGGCGGCGATGAGGGACAGCGGGTAATGATCGAAGGGGACATCATCCGCGTAGAGGGGAGAGGGGATTGGGCCAAGCTGTTCGTCGGCGATGGAAGCGGCGAGGTGATGGTCTTTATCTACCAGAACGTGCTAGACCGCATCCCCAATAACACCGCGCTGGGCACGCCCGGCAGTCGCGTGCGCGTCGTCGGCACAATAGAGACGTACCAGGGCAACCTGGAGGTGATACCGACGCTGCCGTATGATGTGGTGGTGTTGGAGTAGGCAAGTCTGCAAGAAGCAAGCTGCAGGGGGCAAGCTGCAAGTGAGGTGCACTTACCCAATTACGTCTAGATTCTCCACAGCTTTTATGGCTGAATCGCGGCTCAAGAGTGGGAGGTCTAGCGCTAGTGCGGTGGCCGCGATGATACGGTCGGGCATATCGGGCACTAGAGAACGCGGTATCTGTACCACAGCCTCGACCACAGCAAGATCGAGCGGAGCGAGACGGTAGTTCCCACTGGTTCCGCGTAAGAGGCTCAAAGCCACTTCTACCAACGTATTGGCAATGCGCTTCTTATCAGCCAGGTATATCATCTCAACCAACACTATGGTGGGGACAGCTATTGTTGCTTTCCCTTTATCAGCCCATGAGAAAATCGAACGTCCCCGAGGAGAGAGACGTGGGTTGTCCTGAAGATACCAGATCAAAAAATGAGTATCCGCAACATATGACCTCATATCACCCGTTCTCCAAAATTTGCCCACATCTCGCGCCGCGCTTCGGCAATGTCCTCTTCTGTGATCTCCGGCGTGCCAGCCCACAGCCCACCCAGTTTCACGATGCGCTCTTGAGGAGCGGGCTGCTCGATCCGCGAGCGCAGAAAGGCCACGAAATCTCGCAACAGCCGCAGGCTATCTGGCGGCAAAAAATCCAGAGCGGACGTAATTTCCAATTTGAGCATTGCTACATCTTGAGTCATCTCACACCTCCAACGGATGTTTATTGTCCGCACAAACTCAGTTAAAAGTATACCGGAAACGTTAGAATGTGTCAATTGCAAGCGGCTGCTTGCGCTATGGGAAAATAGACGCTATACTGAGAACTATGAATGAAGTAATACTGCTCCTCTA
>QMOE01000010.1 GCA_003648125.1 Chloroflexota bacterium | reverse complement strand
CGCAGGCCGACCACTGGCCGCAGGCCCTACAGGCTGACTTTCAGTCAGCGCTGCAGGCAGCTGATTTCTTGAGGCAGCCCAAAGTGTAAACCAATTCCCAGGAGAAAATGAACCATCCCACCTTCTCGCAGGTTAATTGTACGTGTTGCCGCATCGGAGCGCAAAGCGCCCCAAAACCCACCCGAACCTGCGGGAGGGTCTCCAACTCAGTTGAAATACACCCATTTCACATTATAGCACAGTCACAAGGAGATACAAGCAGCCAACACGAACTGTTTGGTCATATCCGCACCTTAGAGGGCCTTCCCGAAAGCTACGATCAAGCCTGACCATACCAAAACTTCGACCTTTTGGCGACTTCGACGGGCTTTCGGAATGGCCGCCGAATCGCGGATTCGGCTCGAGCGGTGGAGGGCCATTGCGGCCCCCGGCTGCGGTCAGAGACCTTGCCGAACCGAAGAGTCTCCCCCCACCCGTTGGGCGAGGCCTCTCACCCGTTGGGCGAGGTCTCCGACCGAAGCCCCCAGGCCGTCTTCGTCTTCAGGGTAGCCGAGGGCAATGCCCTCGGCTACCCTGAGCGATTGAAATCGCCTCTAGAGGGCTGACGGCCGAGCGTCCAACTGCGTGGACGCGCCTGCCCACGCAAGTGGACAGCCAACTTTAGCTTCTCAGGCGCAGTTTCAACCGCTAGAGTGTTAGTATGCACTATACAAGCACTCTGTCAAATCGCCCTTGATCGCAGCTTCACGATGGACAAGTTGCGACTCCGGCTATCATGAGATATAATCAGCCCGCTAGTGGAGGAAACTCCCTGCACCCAAAATCAGGTATGGAAGGACTCACTACCCGACATTTTGACCCTCCCGCAGGTTCAGAAGCGGTTTAGGGGCATTTTGTGCCCTGATGTGGGGCTATACACGTGCAACTGACATAATTTCAAACCTGCGGGAGGGTTACCGATCAATATGTCGGGTAGTGAAATGGAAGGATACCGGTATGACCACGATTAACTGTGGAGTTACCAGATGCCGGAGTAGCAGATGAAATCAACAATGGCTAGTTCAGAAACAAATCAGGCAGAAACAAATCAGGAGCGGCGATTAGTTGACTGTGTTTTTCCCGCGCAACGTCCTGCTCCCAGGGGACTGGCTGTGGTTGTGGGAATGGTGGCTGTTGCTGCACTTTCCCTTTTATTGAACGGATGCAGCGAATTCGTCTCCAACCTCTCCCCCACGCCGACAGTACCATCCAACCAGACCATTCCTTCTCCCACTCCCCTCCCGCTCCCGGAAAACGCGACTGTGGGCGCACGTATCCTGGCCAGGGGATATCTGCGGGTGGGCATTCGATACGATATCCCCCCTTTCGGCTATATCACCGATGAGGGAGGGGTGGCTGGATTTGGTGTGGATATGGGCCATGAACTGGCCCGTCGCTGGTTGGGGAACCCCCAGGCCGTCGAGTTCCAACAAATACGCACGGACACGGCAATCGAACATCTCCAAGCCGGCAATGTGGACATCGTGATCACCAACCTCGTCCACACGCAAGAGCGAGAGGAGCTGGTAGACTTCACTCTGCCCTTCTTCATAGATGGGCATGCGCTGTTGATCCGTACTTCTGACGCCGTCAGTATCACTGAGCCGGGGGACCTCCAGGGCCGCCCCATCGCGGCGCTGTCCTGGACCGATGCGGCCGATGTATTACAGGCAAGCGTCCCCTTTACGCTCACCTTTCGGACCTTCGACCGCTTCGATGCTGCCGTCGCAGCCCTGGGACAGGGGGAGGTGGACGCTGTCACCGAGTTGCGCTCCCGGCTCTTTTGGGGAAACCGACTTCTCCCAGAGACGACCATCGTGGGGCAACACACCTCTGCCTCGGTCGCCTTTGCATTTCCAGAGGACAATGCCTTTTTTGCCGATCTGGTCAACTTGACCTTCCAGGAGATCGTCAGCGATGGTACGTATGCGGAGATCTACACCCGTTGGTTCCCGTTGGAATACCCACCGACCGTCGAGCACTGGCCAGGGTCCGGCAGTGTGCCATCCCTGGCGGAGACCCCACAAACCTTCAACGCACCGGACACCATCGCTGCCATTCAGCAACGAGGTTACCTGGTCGTAGCGATGCCCACCGACCGTTCACCATTTGCCTACCTGGACGCCGCCGGCGTTCCGGTCGGCTACGAAGTCAACCTGGTCCAACGGTTGGCCGGGCGCTGGTTGGGCGATCCGGCAGCCGTTTCCTTCGTCACCACGACTATCGAGGGCGGACGAGAGATGGTGCACAACGGCCAAGCGGATATCGTCATCGGCGGGTTGCGGCACACCCGCGCCCTGGAACGAGAGTTGGATTTCAGTTTGACAACCTACTGGGGCGGTGAAGGGTTGTTGGTATGGGCCGGTACGCCGATCACTAATCTGATGGCGTTGAACGGTCAGCCGGTGGCCGTGCTTGAAACCAGCCAATCGGTATTCCAACAAGCGATGGACGAAACCGGGGCACGGAGCACGGTGATGCCCCAACCGACATTGGATGCCGCTGTATCGCTATTGGAAGGTGGGTATGTCGTGGCCGTCGTTGCGGATCGGGCCGATATGTTGGGGCGAGCCTATGCGACCCCCGGTATGGGCGTGCTCCCTATGCGGCTGGCGTATATCCCGATGGCCGTTGGGCTGCCGCCGGGTGACTCTGACTTCCGCGATTTGGTGAACCTGACACTGCTGGCGATGAAAGCTGATGGGGAATTCGATGCACTGTACACCGCCTGGTTCGACGACAGCCCTCCCACGATGGAGGCTTGGCCCGGCGCTCCGACCCATTCGCTCCGGCTGACGCTGGAAACGCAAGTGACCCCGGAGGGATGAGTTGGGTCCAGGTGCGATCATCTCCGCTTGACATGTGACCAAAGCAGGTTAAAATATCACCGTCTTTTCTGATTAGGGGACGTGGACTTTGATGAGCCATGATCTCCATAGATGTTGGGGCCGATTGAGTACGAAATGATGTCTGTATTTGCCGCTGGGATCGCCGGGCGCGACCGAGACGGTCAGAGAAAACTGGTCTGTGGGATGGAGAGTCCCCTATTTCCTATGGGCCGCCTTTTCCTCGCTCGTTTCCGCTCGTTCTCGCGCGTTGCGTTTCCCCCATGCCCTTAGTAGGGGCAACCCTTGCGGTTGCCTTACCCAGGGTAACCCTTGCGGTTGCCTTACCCAGGGCAACCCTGCCCCCTGCCGGGGGCGTATATGCCGTATGATGACCGGGAATCACCACGCGATCGAGATCCGTGAACTCCACCACGTGTATGCAGGACCAGGTGGGGGGGATTCAATTGCCGCTCTACGAGGCATTGATCTTACCCTGCCTGCCGGTCAATTCGTTGCCTTGGTCGGTGCCAATGGGTCCGGCAAGACGACCCTGGCCCGGCATATCAATGGGTTGCTTCTGCCCACGCATGGTCAGGTGCAGGTGAATGGGTGGGATACCCGCGATCGGACAGCCTGGCCACACATCCGCGCCCAGGTCGCGTTGGTTTTCCAGCGTCCAGAGGACCAGATCGTGGCGACCACGGTGGCCGATGACGTCGCCTTTGGGCCGGAAAACGTTGGCCTGCCGAGCGAGGAGATCGAGCGCCGGGTCCGCCAGGCCTTGGAGACAGTCCACATGTGGTCGTGTCGCCATCGTCTTCCTCACCTCCTGTCGGTCGGCCAACAACAGCGGGTCGCCATCGCCGGTGCATTGGCACTCCATCCCACTTATCTCCTCCTGGATGAGGCTACCGCGATGCTCGACCCGGCAGGCAGGCAGGAGGTAGAAGCCTTGTTGCAACGCCTTCACGCCCAGGGTATGACGATTGTCTCAATTACCCACCGCATGGAGGCGGTTGTTCCGGCTGACCGAGTGATTGCGTTGGCGGCGGGACGGGTTGCTTTTAATGGAACGCCGCGCTGCTTCTTTGCCGACGCTGACCGTCTGGCTGAGTTGCGCTTAGCGCCCCCGCCCGCCGTGGCCCTGGCCATCCACTTGCGGCGGTATTTTCCTGATTTACCGACCGATATCCTCACTGTGGAAGAGATCGCAACGGCGCTGGCGCGGATGTGGCCGGGCGAGCCGACGGACTTCTCTTCTCCATCATCGTCACTCCTGTGTAAGACCATCGCTGGTGATTGTCCGCCGGCCGTGACTGTGGAGGGAATCCAATATACCTACATGTCCAACACGCCCCTGGCGACCACTGCCTTGATGGACGCTCAGATGGAGATACACACGGGAGAGGTCGTCGCATTGCTCGGCCCGACCGGCGCGGGAAAGACAACATTGCTCCAACAGATAGCCGGACTGGCATCTCCACAGATGGGACGTATCACGCTCTTTGGCCGCGATCTGGAAGAATTGCGTGCCGATCACCACACACTGCGTCAGTGGGTGGGGATGCTCTTTCAGCGACCGGAAGAGCAACTGTTCGAGACGTACGTGGGGGATGATGTGGCCTTTGGGCCACGTCAGCTTGGTCTAGACCGAGATGCCGTGCGGGAGCGGGTTCGTTGGGCGATGGAGATGGTGGGGCTGCCGTTTGCAGACTACAAGGACCGCTTTACCCAGAGCCTTTCTGGAGGGGAACAACGTAAGGCAGCCCTGGCCGGTGTGCTCGCCCTGCGTCCACGCCTGCTGTTGTTGGACGAGCCAACCGCTGGCCTGGACCCCCAGACCCGTCGGGACATCCTGGTTGTCCTCGAACGCTTGAATCAGGATGCCGGCCAGACCATTATGATTGCCACGCATAATATGGAGGATGCAGCCGAGCTGGCGCACCGGGTCTATGTGATAGCCGAGGGGGAAGTGATAATGGGCGGCCCCACGCGCCGTGTCTTCTGCCAGCAGGACTCACTGGTCAGCCTGGGGTTGGAATCTCCGGCGGCAACGGTCATCGCGCAGGCGCTGCGTAAGCGTGGCTTGCCTGTCCCTATGGACGTGTTGACGCTCGACGAGTTGGAAGCGGTGCTTCAAGTCAGCATGAAACGAAGGGGGGATGCGCTGTGAGTCGGAGAAAACGCACCCCGGAATGGGAGTTCCTGCGGTACGTGACTCTTGGTCAGTACCTGCCGACCGGCTCCTTCATCCATCGGATGCATCCGGCCTTCAAGCTGCTGGTGTTCGGGCTGCTCGTGGCGGCGGTGACCTTTAGCCAGACGATCACAGTCAATCTCATCTTGCTGGTGACGATGGTCGTGCTGGTGCGGCTCGCGCGGGTTCCTGTGCGCCATGCACTAGAGGGGGTGCGTCTGGCGCTGCCGGCCCTGCTCGTGATGGCCGTCTTTCAGGTGCTGTTGCCTCCCAAAATGGTGACTATGGCCGGCTCGGATGGCGCTTGCCTATCCCTCTGGGCGTGGCAGCGCTTCGTTGTGACCGATTGCTCACTTCGACTGGTAGTCGTTTCGGTGGCCCGCTTGATTGAGTTGATTGTGTTGACCACGTTGCTCACTTCCTCGACCACCACGACCGAACTGGCCTATGGAACGGAGGCCTTGCTTTCGCCCTGTCGGCGATTAGGGTTGCCCGCTCATCAACTGGCGATGGTGGTGACGATTGCGCTCCGCTTTGTCCCTACCCTGGCGTTACAAATGGAGCGGATCGTCAAGGCACAGACCGCACGAGGGGCCGACTTTGGCTTGGATGGGCGTTGGCGATTCATCCGTATGATCCGCCGTCTGCTGCCGTTGCTTGTTCCTCTATTCTTGGTTAGTCTGCGTCGCTCGGAAACCCTGGTCGTGGCGATGGCCGCACGTGGGTACACCGGCAATGCGCGTCGCTCTCACCGCATCCGTCAGCGGGTACGGCCCGCTGACTATCTGGCGCTGGGCATAGCTGGAGCTTTTTGTGTGTTGATGTTTGTCCTGGATTTCAAGGCTTGACCGATCTCGAAAAAATCTTGTGCTTAAGGAGGTATTGATGGAGACTTCTGTGCAATCCACGACCGTTGGCGTGCGCCGTGTGGTCATATCCGGCATTATGGTGGCTGTCACCGTGCTGTTGGGTATGTTGCCTGTCGGTGGATTCATTCCCTTTCCCACCGGCGTCAACGCGACGACCCTTCACATCCCGGCGATCATCGGGGGGATATTGGAAGGATGGCAAGTTGGGGGTATAATCGGGCTGTGTTTTGGCTTGTTCAGTTTCCTGCGAGCCAGCACGCCGCTTTTCAAGGATCCGTTGGTGGCCATCCTGCCGCGCATCTTCATCGGCATCACAGCCTATCTGGCCTACAAAGGGCTGCAGCGTTTTGAAGAGCGGCTGGCGATTGGCGTCGCGGCCGGCGTGGGGACGGCGACCAACACCATCCTGGTGCTGGGGATCGCCGTCTGGCGTGGCTACCTGGCACCAGACCTGGCCGCGACCATTGCCGTCACGCATGGTCTGCCGGAGATCGTCGTGGCTGTCGTTATCACCCTGGCCGTCGTCGTGGCTTGGCGTCAGATTGCGAGTCGGCGAGGCGGCTCATCGGTCTGACCCCGTTCGGACCTCTATCCCCCTCTGAGTTTCGCAGGAGAGCGATATGTTATTGACCATAGACATCGGTAATACCAACATCACCCTGGGGCTGTATGTGGACCAACAACTCGGCCCCCGTTGGCGCATTCGCACGATTCACGATAAAATGCCCGACGAGTATGGGATTTTGCTGCATCAACTTTTCCACCATCGAGGGTATCGCCCTGACCAGGTGACAGGCGTCGCCATCGCCAGCGTCGTGCCGCCCCTGACTCTGACGTTCGAGCAGGTTTGTCGAGACTACCTGGGACAAAGGCCGCTGGTGGTGGATGCCGGGGTGCGTACCGGTGTCCGTATCCGCTATGCCCACCCCCGCGAGGTGGGCGCCGATCGGGTGGTGGACGCCGCCGCCGTGCGTGTGTTGTACGGCGTTCCGGCCTGTGTCGTGGATTTTGGCACGGCTACCACGTTCGACGCCATCTCGGCTGAGGGGGATTACCTGGGAGGTGCCATCGCGCCCGGCATCGGCATCGCCGCTCAGGCGCTCTTTGAGCGCACCGCCAAGCTGCCCCGCGTGGAGTTGGTCCGTCCTCCGTCGGTCATTGGACGAAACACAGTCCACAGTATGCAATCCGGCCTGCTGTTTGGCTATGTCGCTCTGGTCGAGGGCATGGTGACCCGATTCCGTGCAGAGCTGGGGGCCGACATGTCCGTCGTAGCGACAGGGGGGCTGGCGGAACTGGTGGCCCGGGAGACCCAGGCCATAGACGTCGTTGATCCGTGGTTGACGCTACACGGCCTGCGCATCATCTATGAACTGAACCGAGAGCCTGAGCAGGAAGTGCATAGGCAGGGGGCATCCTCACAAGAGTACCAGGAGTAAGTGATATGACAGAGCGGCCCATTTCTTCTTTCTTATATCAGAAACGGATCCTTCTGGGGGTCACCGGCGGCATCGCGGCCTACAAAGCTTGTACTCTGGCCAGCCGCCTGACCCAGGTCGGAGCATTGGTGGACGTGGTGATGACGGAATCCGCCACACGATTCGTCGCCCCGTTGACTTTCGAGGCGCTCACCGGCCGGCCGGCATATACCACCATGTGGCAGACGGCCGGCGGCGGTGCGCTCCCCACTCACATCGCGCACATCGGATTGGCCCATGAGGCCAATCTGGTGGTGATCGCTCCCGCCACAGCGCACACCCTGGCCCGCTTGGCTCACGGCCTGGCCGATGACCTACTCACGACATTGGTGTTGGCTGCCACTTGTCCATTGCTGGTTGTGCCGGCGATGGACGCCGGTATGTGGACCCATCCGGCAACGCGGGCGAACGCCGCCATGTTGCGGGCGCGGGGCGTCCATTTTGCCGGGCCGGCACGTGGTCGGATGGCTTCTGGGCTAGAGGGGCCAGGGCGGATGGTTGAACCGGAGGAGATCGTCGGGTATATCCGGCGGGTGCTGGGAGAGACCGGCCCTCTGGCAGGCCGGAAAGTAGTCGTGACCGCCGGGCCGACCCGCGAGTACCTCGACCCGGTGCGTTTCCTCAGCAATCCGGCTACCGGCCGGCAGGGATTCGCCCTGGCACAAGCCGCCCTGGATCGCGGCGCGGCCGTAACCCTCATCACTGGGCCGACGGGCTTACCCACGCCAGTGGGAGCGGAGCGGGTGGATGTTACCTCGGCTCAGGAGATGCACACTGCCGTGCTGGATAACGTCGCCCAGGCGGACGTGTTGTTGATGGCGGCAGCCGTGGCCGATTACCGCCCGGCGACGATTGCTTCTCAAAAGATAAAGAAAGGCACGCCGGAATTGAACCTCCCGCTGGTGCGCACAACCGACATTCTGTCCGCCGTGGCGGTACGTTGGGCAGAGACGGGGTATCCGCGCGTCGTGGTCGGTTTTGCCGCCGAAAGTGAGCACGTTGTGGAAAACGCCCAGGCCAAGCTAGCGGCCAAAAACCTGGATCTGATCGTGGCCAACGACATCACCGCTGCCGATGCCGGTTTTGTGGCTTCCACCAATCGCGTGATCCTGATCGGACGAGATGGCAACGTAGAGGCCCTGCCGTTGATGAGCAAATCGGCCGTGGCCGACCAGGTGTTAGAACGAGTCGTTATCCTGTTGCGCACCAAGTAGGGGCAGGGCTTGTCTCTGCTTTTGCTCCTGCTCCTGCCCCTGCTTCTGTCCCTGGGGATTGCCCCTGCCCCAGGGCGACCCCGAAAGTTACTCTTCCTTAGGTGTGTTGTGCAATAGTGAAAAGCCCCACTTTGGACACGGATGAACACGGATGAACACGGATAAACACTAACTGTTACTTTTTGCCTCTTTCGGTGTTATCTATGACAGTGTGTTACAAAACCGGAGGAGGTGTAATCAATGAACAGCTCGAAACGTGTGGTCGTCACCGGGATGGGTGTGGTCTCACCCTTGGGTAACGATGTGATGACGATGTGGGAAGCCATGCTGGCCGGGCAGAGCGGTGTGGAGCGCATTACCCGGTTTGATCCATCGGACTTGGACGTGCAGATCGCGGCGGAAGTGAGAGATTTTGATCCGGTCGCGCTCTTTGGACGCCGCGAGGCCCGTCGCAATGACCGCTTTACCCTTTTTGCGATGGAAGCCGCTCGGCAGGCGATTGTAGATGCCGACCTGAATTTCGAGAACGGCTTGGGTAGCCGGACCGGCGTCATTGTGGGGACGGGGATCGGGGGCGTGAACACCTTGTTGGCAAACTACGAGACGCTCAAGCGGTCCGGCCCCCGTCGCGTCAGCCCCTTCATGATTCCGATGATGATGCCCAATGCCGCCTCGGCCGCTGTTGCTATCTCCTATGGCCTGACCGGGCCGAACCTCTCGGTGGTCTCAGCTTGCGCTACCGGCTCTCACGCCATTGGAGAGGCCGGCGACATCATCCGGCGAGGGCAGAGCGAGGTCATGCTGTGTGGAGGCAGCGAGGCCGCTATCACGCTCATTTCCGTAGCTGGCTTTCGGAACATGGGAGCGCTTTCTAAACGTAACGATGACCCTGCTCGTGCTTGCCGCCCGTTCGACGCCCAACGAGACGGATTCGTGATCGGAGAGGGGGCCGCCATTGTGGTCCTGGAAAGCCTGGAGCATGCCCGCCGACGGGGCGCACACATCTACGCCGAACTGATCGGCTACGGAGCTACATCTGACGCTTCCCACATCACCGCCCCGGATGAGGAAGGACATGGCGCGGCCCGGGCAATGTCCATGGCGCTTCAAGATGCCGGTGTGCCGCCGGAGGCCGTGGATTACATCAATGCCCATGGCACCAGCACGTTGCTTAACGACCGAATGGAAACCCGTGCCATTCGGAAGGTCTTTGGCTCCCATGCAGATCGTCTGGCTGTCAGCTCGACCAAGTCCATGCTGGGGCACCTGATGGGCGCGGCTGGAGCTGTCGAGGCCGTCGCATGCGTCAAGAGCCTGGAGACCGGCTGGGTGCATCCCACCATCAACTACGAACATCCCGACCCTGAATGTGATCTGGATTATGTGCCTAACCAGGCCCGTCAATTGAGGCCTAAAGTGGCACTTTCCAATTCCTTTGGCTTTGGTGGGCACAATGGTTGTCTCATCTTCCAGCGCTGGGAGGAAAAGTGATGACCGTTCGAGCCCACGTCTGCGGATGGGGCAAGGCGGTCCCCAGCCGTGTGTTGACTAACGACGATCTGGTGAATATGGTGGATACCTCCGACGAGTGGATCCGCACGCGCACCGGGATCCGCGAACGTCACATCGTGGCCGAGGATGAGACGACTTTCACCCTTGCCCGTCAGGCTGCTCAACAGGCCCTGGAGGTAGCCGGCCTTCCCCCTACTCAACTGGAATTGATCATCGTGGCGACCGTTACCTCCGATTACAGTTTCCCCTCCACAGCCTGCTTGTTGCAGGACGCCCTGGGGGCCGACAAGGCGGCCGCCTTTGACCTTTCCGCCGGCTGTACCGGGTTCATTTATGGCCTGAGTATCGCCGCACACCTGATTGCCGGGGAGGTGTATCAGAATGCGCTCATCATCGGTGCTGAAACCCTTTCCCGTATCACCGATTGGGAGGATCGCGCTACTTGCGTGCTCTTCGGCGATGGGGCCGGCGCGGTGGTTCTCCAGGCCAACGGCGTTGATGGAGGAGTACTATCCACCGTCTTGGGGGCCGATGGTTCCGGTGGAGAGTTGTTGATCCTGCCGGCCGGCGGCAGCCGCAATCCCCCTTCCCAGCATACCCTGGATGCGAAACTGCATTATCTGAAAATGCGTGGACGAGAGGTCTTCCGCTTTGCCGTTCGTACAATGCCAGCCGCCGTTCAACAAGTGCTAGAGAAAGCCGGGTTGACGATGGACGATTTGAGCTTGATCATTCCACATCAGGCCAACCAACGGATCCTGGAAGCTTCTATACGGGCTCTGGGACTGTCGCCAGAGAAGGTATACAGCAACCTGGAGCACTACGGCAACACGTCGTCTGCTTCTATCCCCATCGCGTTGTGCGAAGCGGTGGAAGAGGGCCGCATCCAGCGGGATGATGTGGTCGTATGCGTCGGGTTTGGGGCAGGTTTGACCTGGGGAGCTGTTGCCCTGCGCTGGAGTATGCCGCTGCCGACTGCTCCACTTTCCCGTTGGGAGAAGCTCCGTCAGGAGACACGCTACCGGTATGCCGCTGTGCGTTCTCTGGTGCGGCGGGCCGCGCGACGGGTTCTGGCCCTGTGGATCAAGGAGGACGAATGGTGACACCCTCTGTCCCCAATTCCGGCAACCCGACGAGTGCGTCGGAATCATGTCTCCATTGGGAGCAGTTGGAGAGCATGCGCACTCAGGCCCATCTGGGCGGCGGAGTCAAGCGGATCGAACGTCAACACGCCCAGGGGAAGAAGACCGCTCGCGAGCGATTGGAATATCTCCTCGACCCCGGTACATTCTGCGAACTGGACGAATTCGTCACCCACCGGGCGACCGATTTCGGCCTGGCCGACCGGCGCACGCCCGGCGATAGCGTCGTCACCGGATGGGGTGAGATAGATGGCCGCCTGGTCTACGTCTTTGCCCAGGACTTCACCGTGTTGGGCGGCTCGGTTGGAGAGGCCCATGGCCAAAAGGTCTGCAAGGTGATGGACCTGGCGCTGGAAAACGGCGCACCTCTTGTGGGACTGAATGACTCCGGTGGAGCACGCATCCAAGAAGGCGTGGATGCTCTGGCGGCCTATGGAGAGATTTTCTACCGCAACGTCATGGCCTCCGGTGTGATTCCCCAAATATCGGTCATCATGGGGCCATGCGCTGGCGGAGCGGTATATTCCCCGGCCATCACCGACTTCATTCTGATGACGGCCGGCAATGGGCGGATGTTCATCACCGGCCCCAATGTGATCAAGGCAGTCACCCGCGAGGAAGTGACGGCCGAAGAATTAGGCGGTGCGGATGTCCACAACCACACCAGCGGCGTGGCCCACTTCATGGCCTCTACAGAAGAAGAGACCCTCGACTTGGTGCGGAAATTGCTCTCCTTCCTGCCGGCCAACAACGCCGAAGACCCGCCCTACCGCTCGACTACTGACCCGCCGGACAGAATGGTGGAAGAACTGGACACACTGGTGCCGATAGACCCAGCCCAAGGGTACGATATGCATGCGGTCATTCGCTACATCGTGGACGATGGCCGTTTTCTGGAGGTACAACCCTACTTTGCGTGCAACTTGATCGTGGGGTTCGCTCGGATGGGGGGCTACGTCGTCGGGATTGTGGCTCAACAGCCACCGGTATTGGCCGGTGTGCTGGACATAGACGCGGCAGACAAAGGAGCGCGTTTCATTCGCTTTTGCGACTGCTTCAATATTCCCCTCGTCACGCTGGTGGATACACCTGGGTTCCTTCCCGGAGTGGCCCAGGAGCATGGGGGTATCATCCGGCACGGGGCTAAGCTGCTTTACGCCTACGCCGAGGCCAGTGTCCCCAAGGTATCCGTCATCACCCGGAAGGCGTATGGCGGGGCATACATCGTGATGAGTTCCAAGCATCTGCGCGGTGATATCTGTCTGGCATGGCCTGGGGCTGAGATCGCCGTGATGGGGCCACAGGGAGCGGTCAACGTCGTCTTCCGCCGCGAGTTGCGGGAAAGCGATGATCCTGACCGTTTGAGGGAGCAGTTGGTAGACGAGTACCGCCAGAAATTCGCCACGCCATACGTCGCTGCCGCTCGTGGATACCTCGATGGGGTCATATTTCCACACGAGACCCGCTTCCAGATCATCCGTGCGTTGCGTATGTTGAACGACAAACGGGTGCACCGTCCGCCTCGCAAGCATGGCAACATTCCCCTATAGGGTGGAGGAAGCCGGATATGCTGAAAGTATTGGTCGCCAATCGAGGAGAGATCGCCGTACGGGTGCTGCGCACCTGCCGCGAGCTGGGGCTGGAGACCGTGGCTATCTTCTCCGAGGCTGATCGAGAAGCCCCCCACGTCCGCTATGCCGATGAGGCCTATCTCATCGGTCCCCCGCCGTCTAAAGAAAGCTATCTCTGTGCTGAGCGGATCATCGAAATCGCTCTCGAATCCGGTGCCCAGTTCATCCATCCTGGGTATGGCTTTCTGGCCGAATCGCCCGACTTTGCCCGGTCTTGCGCGGAGGCCGGCCTGACGTTCGTTGGCCCTGGCCCAGAAGTGTTGACGTTGTTGGGCGACAAGGTGGCCGCCCGACAGATCGCCCAGCGCACAGGCATCCCCATTGTGGAGGGTTCCGATCAGGCCATGAACGACCAGACTATCCTGGAGATGGCGGATCAAATCGGCTATCCAGTGATGCTCAAAGCCGTGTGGGGCGGAGGAGGGATGGGCATCCGGGCAGCCAATGACCGGGCCGAACTAGAAGCCGCTATCCCGTTGGCCCGTCGAGAGGCGCATGCTACCTTTGGCCACGACGAGGTATATGTGGAGCGATTGGTCCGCGAGGCCCGCCACATCGAAGTCCAGATCCTGGGGGATAGCCACGGGCACGTCATCCATCTAGGTGAGCGGGAGTGTTCCATCCAGCGCCGTCAACAGAAATTGATCGAGGAGGCTCCTTCACGGGCAGTGGACGCAGAATTGCGGGAAACGCTGTGCCATATGGCGGTGGAAATCGGACAGACCGTCGGATACGTCGGGGCCGGCACGGTCGAATTCCTGCTCTTGCCCGATGGACAATTCTACTTTCTGGAAGTGAACCCCCGCCTGCAGGTAGAACACACGGTGACGGAAGCCATTACCGGCGTGGACATAGTCAAAGAGCAGTTGCGCATCGCGGCCGGGCGGGAGTTGCGCTACACTCAAGGGGAGATCCATCCCCGTGGATGGGCGTTGGAATGCCGTATCCTGGCTGAGGATCCTTGGCGGGATTTCCTCCCGACTGCAGGCCGCATCACTTTCCTGCGGGAACCAGGAGGACCGGGCATCCGGGTGGATGGCGGTATCTGTGAGGGGTTGACCATCACCCCGCTCTACGATTCTCTATTGGCCAAACTGATCGCCTGGGGGGAAACCCGTGCCGTCGCCATCGTGCGTATGCGTCGAGCGCTGGACGAGTACCGTATCCTGGGGATCCAGACCAACCTCGACTTGCACCGCGCTCTGTTGAACAGTCACCGATTCTTCGGTGGGCAGTTCCACACCAATTTTCTCGAAGAACAATTCTCGTTGCCCGATGAGATGCACGCCGTCGGCGAGACGGATCGGCTGGCCGCCGCGCTGACTGCGGCCTTGTTGGAGTACCAAGAGAATCGGCCTGAAATTTGCTCGACTCGAGGACGGCCGACCATCAGCCGCTGGAAGATGTTGGGGCGTTGGGAGCTGATGAAATAGAAGCGGTGGAACCTGACGAGGAGATAGGGAGGTGGAAAAAAGATACACGGTAGTGGTAGACGGTGAGGAATTCGAGATCGAATTTGGCTCTAAGGGCCAGGTATGGGTCAATCACCGTCCGTATTGGATCGATTTCCGAGGGCTGGAGGGAGGAGCAGGCTACTCACTCTTACTCGACAACCGCTCCTATGAAGCGTTCGTCGAGACACTCGCCGGGAAACCTGTGGGCAAGGTGGGCACGGAACGTCGGATGGTGGTGGTGGGGCGTCCATATCAAGTATCGCTCCGAACAGCAGGAAGCCAGGAGGGAGAGGAGCCAAACTTCCCCTCTACTAATGGTACGGGAGATGTGGTAGCCCCATTGCCGGGGATGCTGATCGCGGTCCCAGTCGAAGAAGGGGAAACAATCGCTAAAGGGGACGTGGTGGCCGTGATGGAATCAATGAAGATGAACCTTGAACTACGGACGGCGCACGATGG
>QMOE01000009.1 GCA_003648125.1 Chloroflexota bacterium | reverse complement strand
TCGAAACCACGTCGCGGCCCATTCCCAGTAGAGCCAAATTTTGAGGAGCAAGGCACGCCTCGTGCCGAACAGAACCGCATCACTCGGCAGATCTCGCGCCAAAGCCTGGGGGTGCTAACTCCTCAAATCTGTATCTACCGAGTCTTTAGATTAGGAGTTCCTATGCCGCCTATTTTCCCATTCACCGCCATTGTGGGGCAAAAACGTATGAAGCGTGCCCTAATACTCAACGCCATCCACCCCCAAATCGGCGGGGTGCTCATCCGAGGCGAGCGCGGCACGGCCAAATCCACCGCCGCCCGCGCCCTGGCCGCATTGCTGCCCGAGATTGAAGTGGTCGCCGACTGCCCCTTCGGCTGCGACCCAGACCAGCCAGCGACGTGGTGCACCGCATGCCGCGAGAGAAACGGCGCAGAGACCAGGCTGCCCCGCACCCGCCGGCGCACGCACTTTGTGGATCTCCCCGTCAGCGCGACCGAGGATCGCGTCGTGGGCACGCTGGATATTGAGCGGGCCATCCAAAAAGGAGAGCGGCGCTTTGAACCGGGGGTTCTCGCTGCGGCCAACCGGGGCGTCCTCTACGTGGACGAAGTCAACCTGCTGGATGACCACGTCGTGGACCTGCTGCTGGACGCGGCGGCGATGGGGGTCAACGTCGTCGAGCGGGAGGGTATCTCTTTTAGCCACCCGGCCCGCTTCATCCTCGTCGGCACGATGAACCCGGAGGAGGGAGACCTGCGCCCTCAGCTCCTCGACCGCTTTGCGCTCTGTGTGGACATCCAGGGCATCCGCGACCCCACCGCCCGCATGGCAATCATGGAGCGCAACCTGGCCTACGAGGCCGATCCCGAAGGGTTCTGCGAGGAAAATGCTTCCAGCGAGCAGGCGCTTTCGGACGAGATTGCCAGCGCTCGCCGCCTTCTGCCCGAGGTCAAGTATTCCCAGTCCGATCTGGCGACCATCGCGACGATGATGAGCGAATTGGGAGTAGACGGTCACCGCGCCGACCTGGTGGTGCTCAAGACCGCCCGCGCCCACGCCGCCTTCGAAGGGCGCACCCGCCTGAACGACCGCGACATCCTGCTGGCCGCAGAACTGGCGCTGCCCCATCGGTTGAAACGCCACCCGCTGGAAGACACCCAAGTCACCTTGGGAGACCTCACGGAGCGACTGGCCGAAGCGCGCGCCCAAAGCCCAGTCGAGGCCGAAGCCGAGATTGAGGAAGAGGAAAGCGACACAGAAACCGAGGTAACGGGTAAAAAAAAAGCATAGCCGGCGATCCTCGTGACAAAGAACCTTCCGACGAGCACGGCGAGGCTCCGCAAGAGCCGGCACTCCAGACCATCCCCCAGTGGCCGTCGGAAGGTAGCTGGTGGGATTACGGCGACGAGAAAGACGTTGGCGAAACATTTGTCCCGCGCCGGTTGGATACGCCCCTCGACCGGTTGACTCGCGCCAGCGGCGGTCGTCGCAGCCAGACCCGCACCGACGACAGGCGTGGCCGCTACATCCAGGCCCGCCCCTCCCCCGGAGAGCCCCGCGACCTGGCCTTCGATGCCACCCTGCGCGCCGCTGCCCCTCAACAGAAAGAGCGCAAGCACGAAGGCGGCCCGGCGCTGGTCCTGCGCCCCGAAGACTATCAGCGCAAGGTGCGCGTGAGACGCGCTGCCAATCTGGTGCTCTTCGTCGTGGACGCATCCTGGTCTATGGCAGTGGCCGAGCGGATGGAGGCGACCAAGGGAGCGGTCGTCTCACTACTGACGGATGCTTACCAGCGGCGCGACCGGGTAGGGCTGGTCGTCTTTCAGAAGAATGACGCTCGCGTCGTGCTCCCGCCGACCAACAGCGTCGAGTTGGCACGCCGGGCGCTGGCCGATATTCCCGTCGGCGGCAAGACCCCCCTCTCGGCCGGGCTGCAGACCGCTCACGAGGTCATCACCCGCGAGTTGCGGCAGCACCCCGACCTGATGCCGCTGATGGTTCTCCTGACAGACGGCGCAGGCAACGTCTCGACGACGAACCTGCCGCCGCAGGAAGAGGCCCGCCGTGCCGCAGAGATGTTCCCGCAGGCCCACATCCGTTCGGTAGTGATCAATATGGAGCACGAGGCATTTGACCAGGGGCTGGCGCAGACGCTAGCAGAACACCTTGAAGCCCCATGCTATACCCTGGCCGAGTTGAAAGCGGAGGCATTGCTACAGACAGTGCGAGGGGAGATAGCGGAGCAATTTTCTTGACCTGCCAGCAATTCCCGTTATGGGTGAAAAGTTAGGTCGTAGCCGCGATTTCCAAATCGCGCAGGGCGCTTTACGCGGGAAAACAGCCGCGATTTTGAAATCGCGGCTACAAAACGGGAATTGCTGTTGACCTGCTAAAGCCGAAAATTAAAAACCGTGCATATCTGGCTATGCCGGATACGCACGGTTCTTTCTTAGTTAATTGCGTTACAAACTTGGGTCTGGTAGTTCCTCCTTCTTTGACTCGTTGCAAAAGCCTGACCTGAAAAGATGCCTCAGCTTTTACAGGGCAATAACGTTGGTGGCCTGCAAGCCTTTGTCGGTCTTTTCAATGTCGAACTCGACGCGCGTGCCTTCCTCGAGCGTGCGGAAACCATCGCCGCTGACGGCGGAGTAGTGGACAAACACGTCCTCCCCCATATCGCGGGTGATGAATCCGTACCCCTTGGCGTTGCTGAACCACTTGACTGTGCCTGTTTCTCTCTCGTTCACTTTCTGTACTCCTTATTACATATATATTCTGTAGGCCAAAGTGGGTTAGGAGGTAGATACGCAAACCGCCCAGGCCTTGCAAGCCCGGGCGGGATGGAACCACTACCTGAACTTACCACATCCTACAGTGCAACTATAGCACACCTGCAACCAAATGTCAAATGCCGGAGGCGGGCAGATTGGGGGTATCCGCCTCGAAAATAAGCCTGTAGCCGCGAATTCCATTCGCGCGATTGGGAAATCGCGGCTACTGTACGGTAGAGAAAAGCAAGTTACAACTTGCCCCACAACATTGAGAGAATACGATTGGGGCTTGGCGGGCAGCGCATAGTCGTGTATAATCATCGTTGATGTCTGTTTCCGTCGTCGTCACGGTACTCGATGAGGCCACCAGCCTGTCTCGACTGCTCGACAGCCTGGCCATTCAGACGCGCCGCCCGGATGAGGTGGTCGTCTGTGACGGTGGATCAACCGACTCTACGCTATCGCTGTTGGAGGCCGAGAACCGGTTGCCGCTGCGTGTCGTTCGACGGCCGGGGGCCAATATCTCCCAGGGACGCAACGCGGCGATCAAAGCCGCCGCTGGCGAGATCATCGCCGTGACCGACGCCGGAGTGCAGTTGAGTCCACAGTGGCTGGCAGAAATCGTCGCCCCGCTCCAAGATGCAGGAACACAGATCGTCGCTGGCTTCTTCGTCCCCGCCCCGCAGACGGTCTTTGAGACGGCTATGGGCGCGACTGTGCTCCCAGAAGCGCAGGAGGTCAAGCCGTCGCGCTTTCTCCCCTCCAGCCGCTCGGTCGCCTTTCGCAAAAACGCCTGGCAAGCCGTGGGGGGATATCCTGAGTGGCTCGATTATTGCGAAGATCTGATTTTTGACTTGCGACTGCGCGACCGGTATGGGGCTTTTGCCTTTGCGCCCGAGGCGCTGGTCTATTTTCGCCCCCGCTCTAGCCTGCGGGCTTTTCTTTTGCAGTACTACCGCTACGCGCGGGGCGACGGTAAGGCGGACTTGTGGCGCAGGCGGCACGCCATCCGCTACCTGACCTATCTGGTCGCCGCGCCGCTCATCGCCGCTGTCGGAGCGCTGGTCAATCCGTGGTGGTGGGCGCTCTATCTGATAGCCGTGCCGGGGATGTTCTGGACGGGCTGGCGGCGGTTGGCGCGGACGTGGGGTAGTTTGAGTTTTGCCGAAAAGATGCAGGCGGCGACGTGGGTTCCCATCATCCGCGTCGCGGGCGACGTTGCCAAGATGATCGGCTATCCGGCCGGGCTGTGGTGGCGGTTCCAGCATCGGACGCAGATACCGAACTGGCGCAAGTTGTGAGGGGGCGCCGATGACGCGACTCGTAGGGCAGGCAAGAGAGGTACACAATGGAAAAAGCTGAACTAGAAAAGTCGCTTCTTTCTCCCAACGGAGTCCGCAAGCTGCTGGAGGACGGGGGAGAGAGCTTGACCGAAGACGAGCGCGCTCTGCTGCTGGCTCTGCTCAATGTAGACGCCGAAACAGGAGGGACACTCACCAGAAAAGACCGCGCCGCAATGGATGAACTGACGGCCAGGTTAAAGGACTATGACGCGGAAGAACTGACGCGGGCAGTAAAGCACCTGGTCACTGCCAAACCCCGCCAGGACAGAAAACTAGAGTGGCCGGAGTTGAAGCGCAAGCAGCGATAGGTCATCCGGCCTCCAACCATCAAGAGTGCATCTCCATATCAATGAGAATCACCAACGAAGCCAGCACTAACGGGGCCTGGCGCAACGGCGCGGCGTCGCTCTCGACGATGTAACTGAAGCCGACTGTCGGGCGCTGAATCTGCCCTACTTTCATTTCTCCTTTGGCCCTGGTCTCCTCCTCGCCATCTTCTCCCGCTCCCTCATCCACCTGCTCCTCGTTCGTTTCTTTTTTCTCGCGCGGGCGGAAAATCTCGTAAAAGTGTCCCCCATAGCGGCTGCCCTGCACAATGTAACGATACGCCCCCAGTTGCACCTCATAGCGCGGCAGACGTAATAGCAGGATGTCCACCAACCGCCACGTCTCCTGAATCGCGGCGTATGGCTCTTCCGCCGCGCCGACAAAGACCTCATAGTGCTTCCCGCGCTGCCACGGAGCGACGTCCGGCGGTTGGAGACGACCAGATAGGTTGTGGTCCGGGTCAAAGAACTCGAGTAGGTAAGTCGGGGATGGGAGGAACATGCCGGTCCGCTCGGCTATGTAGCGCAGGTTTCCAACGTCGTCGGAGATGTGGTAGCGAAAAGCTCGCCCGTCAGAGTAGGTCAGTTTGCGGATTGTATAACTCATTGTTCCTCCTGCGGGTGAAGCAGTGCGTTGGCCGCGCTGGGAAAGACCTCGCGTGCTTTGCCGCCAGGCGGCTGCGGCCCCACGACCCCGTGCTGTTCGAGGATGTCCATGATTCGCGCCCCCCGGGTGTAGCCGATACGCAGTTTGCGCTGCAGAAGCGAGATGGAGGCCCGCTGCTCCCGTAGCACCAGGTCAATCACGTCGGGTAACAACTCGTCCTCGTACTCTACTTTGCGCTCTTTCTGACGCATCTCTTCCCATAGTGGTTGTTGCACCGGCTTTTCGGCCGGCATTGATTCCGGCCGGGCCTGTCCTTTCCAGTATTGCACCAATCGGCGCAACTCTTCATCGGAGACAAAAGCGCCCTGCAGGCGCAGCGGGGTGGAAGCATCGGGAGGCAAGAAGAGCATGTCGCCCCGGCCCAGCAGTTGCTCCGCACCGGGCATATCGAGGATAACGCGCGAATCTACGGACGAGGCCACGTTGAAGGCGATGCGGGCCGGGAAGTTGGCCTTGATTAACCCTGTGACCACGTCCACGCTGGGGCGCTGGGTGGCGATGATCAGATGGATGCCGGTCGCCCGCGCCATCTGAGCGATGCGGCAGAGGGAGTGCTCTGTCTCGTGCGGAGCCATCATCATCAGATCCGCCAACTCGTCCACGACGACGACGATGTAGGGCAGCCGTTTCTCACTCCGACCCGGCGCGACCCGCTCGTTATAGTCGTGGATGTTAGTGGCCCGCGTGTCGGAGAAGCGGCGGTATCTGCCGTCCATCTCGCGCAGCACCCACTGGAGCGCGCCCGTCACTCGCTCCATATCAACCACGACTTTGGACAGCAGGTGTGGAATGCCGTCGTACCCCGTCAACTCCACCCGCTTGGGATCCACCATGAGGAATTTTAGATTATCGGGGCCGTTCTGCAAGAGCAGCGCGGCGCTGATAGAGTTAATGCAGACCGACTTGCCAGAGCCGGTGCTGCCGGCGATGAGCAGGTGCGGCATGGCAGTCAGGTCGGTGACGGTGGGGTGACCGGAGACATCCTGCCCCAGGCAGAGCCGCAGCGGGGAATCAACCTTTAGGAACGCTTTGGATTCCATCACGTCCCGCAGCGCGACCAGCGAAATCTCTGGGTTGGGCACCTCAATGCCGATCAATCCGCGGCCGGGGATGGGGGCCTCGATGCGCAGCGTCCTGGCCTCCAGTGCCAGCGCCAGGTCATCGGCCATCGCCTTGATACGGCTGACTTTGACTTTGGTCTCCACGCCGTTACTGTTCCTGGTCACCAGCGGCTCGATGGCAAACTGAGTCACTACCGGCCCCGTGTTGGTCTCGTGGACCCGGACTGGCGCTCCCAGGCTCCGCAGCGTCTCCTCAATGATGCGCGCCTGTTGGCGCAATATCCTCGCGCTGATGTCGTGGCCGTTGCCGGGATCGAGAATCTCGTCGAGCGTCGGAACGCGCTGCGCCTGATCGCCGCCGATGATGCTCAACGGGGCAGGGGGGGGAGGCGAGGAAGGAAGCGAGGCCGGGGCAACCGTCTCTGTGACCCTGCGCGGCCTCGGGGTGGGCAGGGGGCGAGGCTTCTCTCGCGCCCGCTCGAGTGCCCGCACACCATCCTGCACCGTGACACCAAAGAGCAACGCGGCGACGATCAACCACCAGGTGACCAGCACAACGGCTGTGCCCCCGCCACCCAAGCCATCCAGTAACCAGCGGCCCAGCGCCGCGCCCAGGCGACCACCACCCATGCCAGCCTCAGCCGCTGCCTGGAGGTCTCCCGCGAACATAAATGACGCCGTCGGGAGGTGGAGCGTTATCAGCAGGGCCAGATAGCCCAGCAACACGCCCGCGATTTGCAGCGGGGTCACGTGGGGCAGCCGGTCGCCAAAATCGCGCAGGACGAGCCACAACCCCACCACACTGACGAACAGCGGCGTCAGGTAAGCGCCCCAGCCAAAGGAACGCATCAGCACCCCCAGCCACCAGCCGGGGATCACCCCGTGGTTGGCGGAGATAAAGCTGAGGATGGTGAGAGTGGCGACAGCGAGCAGCGCATAGCCCACGATGTCGAGCCACTGGTCGAGCGTCAGGTTGATGCGGGGCAGCGCTAGTTGTTTGCGCCTCCTGCGGCTGCTCTTGCGTCTGGTTGAGCGTCTTTTGGTCATTTTGAACAAACTCGTTTGTGCCAGTCTGCTGGCAAGGAAACGAATTCCAGCTACTCGAATATTTCTGCCTTGAAAATAGCCTCAACTTTGTAGCGTGACGGATCAGAGTTGTCACGTTAAAAACGTGACCTACATTTTCGTCCTTGAGGGTGAACTGCGCGTTGCCTCAGGTACTTGGTTCCCGTCGGCGTATCTTCTCAATAGATAGGGACGAACCCTTGCGGTCGCCCTTACGGGCAGGACTTGCTCCTGCCCATACCCAGGATATTGAAAAGGTACGTAAAAGCGCATGTTTTCAAAAAGTTGGGGCAATGTAGCCGAGGTCTCCATACCTCGCGGGGCTGGCGCGATATAGAAATCGCGGCTACGGCACAATCGCCCCGGAACATTGAAAAGATATGATTTATCTCCCTGTGAAAAGGAGCGGCTGTTCGCACGACTCCTGAAAACGAAACATGGAGACTTGAAGATATTCTTCAACTATCTCGAACGCCAACCAGCGCCGCCCTAGACGTTCGGCTACTTCACCAGTGATGTTACTACCCGCAAAGGGGTCAACCACCAAGTCGCCAGGCTCGGTCAGGAACTTGATAAAGAACTCGGGCAAACCATGAGGGAATCGCGCCGGGTGAGGTTTAGTGCCATGCTTGCGACATTCTCGCAGGTATGCGCTGTTGGAGTCAGTGTTTGCTAGTTCCAATAGGTTGGGCGGAATTGCGCCTTTGTTATCCTTCGAAAAGTTTTCAGAGATGTCATGCCCAGAAGGTCGTAGCTTTGCTTTATAGCCATTCTCCAGCAACTTTTTCATCGAGTCGCTGTACGGTTTCAATACCCGCCAGTTACTTGCTTTAGGATGCGGTGTCTTTGAAAGCCACCAGATAGGATCGACAGCATCTTTGACACGAATCCGCCTTACCGTAACCCACTCAGCAGGGGATGGTAGCTTGGATGGATTATACCAATAGAACTCTTGAGCCAAATGGAACTCGACCGTCCTGCACAAAGCAATCAAGAGATCAAAATGGTACAACGAGCGAGTCGGCTGACCTTTAACCCAGGTACCACCGATGTCAATAACTAGGCTGCCAGTGTCCTTGAGTATCCGCTTGAACTCGACCGCAAATTTCATGAACCACTGCACGTAATCTTTGGCCTCAACATTGCCATATTCCTTCTTGCGCTTCAGGGCAAAGGGCGGCGATGTCACAATCAAGTCAACCGAGTCACATTCTATCTGGCGCAAGTAGAGCAACGCATCCCCCAAGTAAGCCTCGCCGTACTGGGTTGCATAAAACGGTTCTTCCCTAAAATCAATCTCGGTCACAAATACCCCCCCTACGCCTACTGAGCCACAAAGTAATTCGTGCGCTCTTTAACCTTCATCGCTTGTTCAGCTTTGCTGTTAAGAATGGCTGCGATGTTTGTTGGATCCTGGCTGATGCGCGCAAGTTCGGAACCATTTAGTAAAATCACGTTGAGGTTACAAGTTTTCATCACGTGTTGAGCGTAACTGTAAGCGTCCTTGGTGAAATCACCTGTTGTCACAATCATCACCACATTGGAGTAAATAAAGGTGAGCGACAGGCCAACTTCTTTCGCGACGTCGCCCAGCCGAACGGTTCTGGTATTCTTGGCCTGAATCTGCCAACGACTAAAAATTAGCCGTGCTCCTTCAACGATTACATCCACTTCGGCCCCACCTGTATCCGCACTGCGTGTGCGCCAACCCTTGAAATCTAAATCAATCAAGCGGGTGAGGTAAATCGCCAGCAATTCAAGTGCTTTGCCCTTGGTGTGTGTGTTGGATGACTTGAGATCAGCAAGTATCTGCGATAATGGAAGTTCAAAGACCTCTTTAGGAACCAGCCCGGCCTTCTCTGCCGCCGCTGCAAGAATCGGCTCGGAGATTTCTTGGTGAAATTTGGCCGTCCGTGAGACCTCGTAAGGTTTGGCGCCTCGTCCCGTCGTCGTCTTTGTTGCTTGTATGTACCCCAGGTCACGCAGTGGAAACAAAACGGACTTTGGCAATTCCTTGTGATTGTACTCCACCGCGTAGAGCGTACTTGCCAGGTCAGCCACCTTGTTCGCAACGAGAGCACCTGGCTCCGTAATGCGTGTGAGTGCGCGCAGGAAAGCTCGCTGATTGGCATTGAGATGAGTCAAGTCATCAATCACATCCAGCCTAACACCAAGTACCTCGTTCAAGCGCAATTGATTAACCTGGTATAATCTTGGGCCGCCCTTGACACTCGCATCAAAGATGCCTGCTCGCGCCAGCCATAACCGCATACTACTAAGATGTACCGCACCTCGTGGCACGTATAGCCCGCGTTGTTCGAGACATTTACTCAGTGTGTGAAGGGTGATTTTCTCACCGGCTGTCTGCATTACCTCCAATGTTTCCACAAAAGGAATGCCTCTGAGGTTCACCAAAATGTGTTTGGCGAATCGTTCATAAAGTGCATCTGGCGTGCTGGCAATTGCCATCAATTTCCCCGCCAATGCAGTCGGTGTCGCACCGTCCTCGTTTAACAGGCCATATGCTCGCAAGGCCAGTACGGTGTTATCAGCTAGTTTCCAACGTTGAGTCTGGGAGTGGGTCGCGAAGAACTCGTCGCGTATGGCTTGGGTGATTCTGTTGCGATCACCTGCACGGTCGTGGATGATTTCAAGTACCCCAGGTAGGTCTACCTGACTAGGGCTAAATTGAGCACCAAACGGAATTTCACTTTTCTTCACCATAGCAACCTCACACCCCGATTATAACACATCTCCTCCGAGACGCTAAACCAGCGCCTTTTCCACCGCCTCGGCCACGGAGCGCACGGGGACAGCCTCTATGCCCTCCGGCAGCGGCTCCTGTCCCCGCCGCGCGCGCTTGGGCAGCAAGCAGCGACCAAAGCCCAACTGCGCCGCCTCCTTCAGCCGGGCCGCCGTCTGACCCACCGCCCGCACCTCGCCGGAAAGTCCCACCTCGCCGATGATAGCCAAATCCGCTTTGACAGGTTTATCGCGCACGCTAGAGCCAATCGCCACCGCCACCGCCAAATCGGCCGCTGGCTCTCCCACCTGCAGACCGCCGATGACGTTGGCGAAAACATCCTGATCGTAGAGCCGCAGCCCCACGCGACGAGATAGCACGGCCGTGATCAAGAGCAGCCGGTTAAAGTCCACGCCGTTGGCCGTGCGGCGCGGATGTCCAAAAGCGGTGTGGCTGGCGAGCGCCTGAATCTCCACCAACAGCGGGCGCGTGCCCTCCATCGTCACCGCGATAGCCGACCCCGGCGCGTTGACCATCCGCTCGGCCAGGAACGCCTCCGAGGGATTTGATACCTCAATCATCCCCTGCTCCCGCATCTCGAACACGCCCACCTCCGACGTGGCTCCAAAGCGGTTTTTGACCGAGCGCAGCAGCCGGTAGGTGTGAAAGCGATCCCCCTCCAAGTAAAGCACGGTATCAACAATGTGCTCCAACACCTTGGGGCCGGCGATGGCCCCCGATTTGGTCACGTGGCCCACCAGAAAGACAGACACCCCTTCCGCTTTGGCCCACCACTGAAAACGGGAGGCCGCCTGGCGCACCTGGCTGATTGAGCCAGCCGCCGAGGTCAACTCATCCGAGGTGACAGTCTGAATCGAATCCACAATCAGCGCCACCGGCTGCACCTGCTCCGCGTGGCGCAGGATCGCCTCCAACCGGGTCTCGGTGACGACGAACAAATCGGCGCTGCGCACGGCAAGCCGGTCGGCGCGCATCTTGATCTGCCGGGCCGACTCTTCGCCAGAGACGTAGAGCACAGGACGGTCAGTAGCCTCCGCCATCATGCCGGCGGCCTGGGTGAGCAACGTGCTCTTGCCGATGCCAGGCTCCCCGCCAACAAGGATGAGAGAACCAGGCACAACGCCGCCACCCAGCACGCGGGCGAACTCGCCCAGCGGCAACGGCAGCCGGTCCACCCTCGCCGTCTCAATCTCGGTCAGGCGGCGCGGCTCGCTGCCGGGGACGGTCGGCAGCCCGGCCGTCGCAGCACTCGGCTGCTCGATCACCTCGACCATCGTGTTCCACTCACCGCAGCCAGGGCAGCGCCCCATCTCGCGGAGCGCAGTCCTCCCGCAGCTCTGGCAGACCCATCGTGTGCGTGTTTTAGCCATCGTTGACCTCCGCCAGTTATTGTACCAGAACACTTGTTCCAGGGCAAACGCCTGGCTATTGGGATAACGTTACCATATCACCAATCTGGCATTTGGTCAACCAGGGGAACCTTCTCATCCTCCCCGGCGTCTACACTACAGAACATAAAGCATCAGGAGGAAGAAAATGTCCAAAACCAAATCTCTAATCATCGCCACTGTTTTGCTACTGAGCATCGTCCCGCCCGCCCTGGCCGATGGCATCATCATCCCCGATCCGCCCCCGTGGCCCGACCCGCCCCCGCTGGAGGAATCCTGGCTCACCATCCGCTACCACCGCGTCACCGTCACCATTGAGGATCAAGTCGCGACGACGCGCGTCGAGCAAGAGTTCCTCAACGAGTGCGATTGGGAGGTCGAGGGTACCTACGTCTTTCCGCTGCCGGAGGGGGCGGCCGTCTCCGAATTTATCATGTGGGTGGACGGCGTGCCGGTCGAAGGAGAGATTCTGGAGGCCGACGAGGCCCGCCAAATCTACGAGGAGATCGTCCGCCAGCGGCGCGACCCCGCGCTCTTGGAATACGTCGGGCGCGACGCGGTGCAAGCTCGCATTTTTCCCATTCCACCCGGCGGCTCGCGCCAGGTCGAGTTGGAATATAGCCAGGTGCTGCCGGTCGAGAACGGTCTGGTGCGCTACGTCTACCCGCTCAACACGGAAAAGTTCTCCGCCCGCCCGCTGGAGGATGTCAGCGTCCACGTCGAGATCCGCTCCCAGAACGCGATGCACGCCCTCTACTCGCCCACCCACCAGGACCGGGTCTACATCGAACGGGACGGCGACTACCGGGCCACCGTCGGCTACGAGGAGAGTGACCTGCTGCCCGACCAGGACTTTGAGTTGATCTACACCGTCAGCCAGGATGACGTAGGGCTGAACCTGTTGAGCTATCGGGAATCGGCCAGCGACGACGGCCGTCGCCCTGAGCTTGCCGAAGGGTTCTTTCTGCTGCTGGTCGCTCCCACCGTCGAGGTGGACGAGGGCCACGTGATCCCCCGCGACGTCATCCTGGTGCTCGATACCTCCGGCTCGATGGAGGGGGCCAAGATCGAGCAGGCTCAAGAGGCACTGGTCTATGTGCTGGAACATTTGAACGCGGAAGATCGCTTCAACGTGATTGCCTTTTCCACCGGCCTGCAACAGTACGCGCGCGAACTGCGGCCCGCTGCGGAGGCGGGTGAGGCCGCCGACTGGGTGCGCCGCCTGGAAGCGGTCGGCGGCACCGACATCAACCGCGCGCTCTTGGAAGCGATGGCCCAAGTCGACGAGCGGCCCACGGTGTTCATCTTTCTCACCGACGGGCTGCCCACCGAGGGCGTGACCGAGATCGAGCAGATTCTCTCCAACATCGAATCCGCCGCGCCGGACAACGCGCGCCTGTTCCCCTTTGGCGTCGGCGACGACGTCAACACCATCCTGCTAGATACGTTGGCCGAGCAGCAGCGCGGGGTCGCCGGCTACGTCCGCCCCGACGAGCGGATTGACGAGGAGATCTCGAGCTTTTACGCCAAAATCAGCACGCCCGTCCTGGCCGACATTGAGCTTGATTTTGGCGACGTGTTGGTGGAAGATACCTACCCCTATCCGCTGCCCGATCTCTTTGCGGGTACGCAGCTCATCCTGACCGGTCGCTACCGCGAGGGGGGCGCGACTCGCATCACGCTCAGCGGCAACGTGAACGGGGAGCGGCGAGAGTTCGTCTACGAGGGCAACTTTCGCGCCGAGGGAGGAGATGATTTCATTCCGCGCCTGTGGGCCACGCGCAAGATCGGCTACCTGCTGACTCAGATTCGGCTGCACGGCGAGCGGCAAGAGTGGGTGGACGCGATAGTCGAACTGAGCGTGCGCTATGGCATCATCACCCCCTACACCTCGTTCCTCATCGAGGAGGAACACATCCTGACCGAGGAGGGGCGCGAGGAGGCGGCGGGCGAATATCTGTCGCTGCCGGCCCCGCCCGCCGTCGGCGCGCAGGCGGCGGACAAGGCCGAGTTGGAGAGCGAGTTGCGCGGGGCCGAGTCGGGCGGCGGTTGGGCAATGCCGGAGGAGGCCGCGCAGGTGGTGAAACACGTGGGCAGCAAGACCTTTTTGCTCCAAGATGGCGTCTGGATCGATACGGCCTTTGACCCTTCCCAAATGAGCACAGCCCAAGTCAGCTTTGGCTCCGAGGCGTACTTTGATTTGCTGTCGGCGCGCCCAGAGTGGGGCGCGTACTTTGCGCTGGGCGAGCGGGTCATTTTTGTGGCCGAAGGCACAGTCTACGAGGTGATGGCGGGAGAAGGCGGGCCAGTGCAATCGCCGCCGACTCACACACCGGAGCCGGAGCAGCCGGTCACGCCTGTGAGTACAGGCTCAGGGAGCGGAACGTGCGCAGGTGCGATGGTGATGGGTATCGTCGCGCTGGCTATGGCGGCGCTGTGGCCGAGGATACGGGGAGCATAGATGAGGATTCAGACCTCCGAGGTCTCAAGACCTCGGAGGTCTAGCGAGAAAGTGCCGGGCACCTGAATTCGTTGTCAGAACAAAAAATACATCACCATTTGCAACAAGCCATTCACGCCGGCGAACAAAAAGTAGGCGGCGAACAGATGCATGTACTTGCGGCGGCGGCAGACGTTAGCCATCACCAACGCCGCTCCCAAAGCCGCAAGAGCCGGCGCCACCCAGCGCAACGCCGGCCAGTCGGCCTCCACGCCAAAGAGGGGCGGCTGAAGAAAAGTCAGAGCCACCTCCAACGCCAGCGCCACGATCAACGCCCCCCACGAGCGCGCAGTGTTCAGCGTCTCCTCGCTGGTGACGAGGTGGTAGATCACTAGCACCAAGAACGGAAGGACCGCCCACATGATCAATACCGCCACCAATGCCACGATCAGCGTCGAGAACCGAAACAGGTTGCTGAACACCGTGTCCAGAACATCCCAAATGGTCAGAGCATTGTAATTCTCCATCACCGCTGGGGCAGTGCTGGCATAGACCACCCGGTACACTCCAAACTCGGTCGTCTCTAGCCAGGCCAGGTGCAAATTGGCGCGGTCATCCACGACCAGGGTGGGTTTCAGAGATGCCTGGACGGAAGCGGTGACGACATCTTCCCCCTCCCCCTGCCCCAGGGCAATCACGACGATCTGAGAGCGAACCGCTCCTATCACTTCCGGGTCTGGTACGCTCTCGCTCAACGCCACCAACAGCGGTGTTTGAGTCGTTTCCAACGAGTATATCCCCTCAGGATATCGCCCCTGCCTCAACTGCAATGGCTCGATTTGTTTCTGTTGCGGGGATTCCAGGGGAAAGAAGGCATACTCGCTCGACGAGGAAACGTACTTGAAATCCCGTATCACCCAGAACACATAGCCTGTCTCTGGAGTCAGTCCGATGACCGGCTCCCCCAACCCCTGACCGGCGCTCAAGACGATCTGGGCGATTTCCTCCGGCTCGCCCACCGCGCCGCTCGCGTCTTTAGGGTCGAGAACGATATAGTACAGTGACTCGACGCGCGCCCTCTGCCGCTGCTGCCAGATCAGGTGCAGCTTTCCCTGGTCATCCGCCCGAACCGCCGGGAAGCGTCCTGTGGCGTTAAGCAAAGTCGGCCCTGCCAGCAACGCTCCCTCATCATCCAACACCACCCATTTGATGCCGGCATCGTCGGCCCATATCACGTGATAGCAACCCTCGGCATCGGCGACCAGCCGGGGGGCGTCCAGAACCGGGATCGCCGGATCGGAGAGAGTCTGGGGCTGGCCCACGAGCACGCCATCCGTTTCCAGCAAGACGTAACGGACAGTGGAGTGGGGATACTCCCCCTCCCGCCACAGCAGGAGCAGACGTCCACCGATCATCGTCCGCAACTGCGGGTCGCCGGCCTCGCCCCCGCCCACCGAGAGAACTTGATTCAGCAACAGTTCCCCATCCGCTCCGACGTGGGCCAGTTCGAGTTGATGCTCCATATTCTGCCAGATCAGGAACGCAGTGCCATCTGGAGCCACTTGCAGAGCCACCCGTCGCTTTAAGGGTGTCTGCCCAATGACTTGGCCCCGGCTCCACGTCTCTGATGACCGGGGAACCATCGGCGTCTGGGAGGAGGCCCAGGCAGTCAGAGCGGTCAGGGCCAACAGTATTATTCCGACGATGATCCAGGTTCTGTACTTGCTCATTTTTCATCTCTTGTGATGACTGTATCATCTCAATAATCCGGGGCGCGAATCTGTAGGGCGGGTTTCTTACCCATGCGCGTCAACCTAAGGCTAGCGACCGCTGGTTGAGTAGCCGAAGGCGTATCGAAACCCTTGTACTGAG